>CALKFR010000078.1 GCA_938084555.1 uncultured Flavobacteriaceae bacterium
GCCATTGGAACCGGGCAATCAAATACCACTGCCATGATGAATCAACCGGGGTACACAGGTGGTGCTGCCCAAGCAGCAGAAGATTACTCAGTTACAGACAATGGAGTTACCTACAATGATTGGTTCTTACCGTCTTTAGAGGAATTGAACGAAATGTATAGTCAAAAAAATTCAATTGAGGCTGCAGCAGGGGTTACACCATTTGGTACTGACTACTGGAGTTCTTCAGAACACAGTAGTAATAGTGCGAAGTCTGTTGATATGTCTAGTGGAAATGACAGTAACACCAATAAGAGTTCTCAGTATAGTGTTCGAGCCATTCGAACGTTCTCAGGAGGTACAGGTTTATCTGATCCAGATACCGGATTCGATTAATACACTCTTTATTCTAAAAATAAAAAAATGGTTTTATCTCATAGAGATAAAACCATTTTTTTTTAGGGTACAGTTGTTCTAGACCAAAATGGGGAGTTTAAAATTTCATCATTTCATAGGATTGACATGCATCATTATTTTAATCAATTTTGATAAACGTTAAACAAAAATTCTATGTTAGAAAAACTGGTTGAAATACAAACCGTACAAGAAAGTTCTTTAATGGTGTTTTGTGGGATATTCATATGTGTATCGATCATACAGATTCTGTTTATCCATATCAAAAATAAAATTTTAAAACACCTTAAAAGTAAGAATGCCTTTAGGGGTGTTAATACTTCAATTGCCAAGATTTTACATAAAATAACTTTTATAAAATTATAAGTACTTAAAAAGTAACATACATACTCGGTATGCTCTAGTATTTTTTCTATTTCAGGGGTATGTTGGTAGTTTCATTTTCAAACCCATAAGAATAAATTTAAATTTTTTTAAGAAGATGAAACGGAACGAAATGCATAAGTTTTTGTGTTTTTTATTCCAATACATGTTAAATGGGGAGTTTAAAATTTCATTATTTAAAGGGATTGACAAGCCTTAAGTTTTTAGCCAAATTTGTATAAAGAAAAAAATAGGTTATGACAAAAAAAATTTTTGAAATTGATGCCATACTCCCAGAAAACTTTCTTCTATTTTTCGGAATATTTATTGGGGTATCATTTTTACAGGCCATTATTTGGTATTCAACCTCTAGGTATATGAAACGAAGTGTAAGAAGAAACACTAAGAAAATTGAGATGAATCCAATAACCAAGTTGATATATAAATTATTTTATGTAGAATATTACTAAGATCTTCTAGGTCTTAGTGCTTATGTTATGAATTTAGATTAAAATCATAAGCCTTACCACTTTCTTCTCACCTTTAAATATACTCTTGGAGTGTGCTTAGGATATCATAATATTATTTTTTCCAAGTACCTCCGTAAGTATAAGCAGGATTGTTATCTTTTATACTTGGCAAGCAATGCTTACACACAAACACCCACGCTTTAGGATTTTTGTATTGCACTCTATACAGTACAGGGTAATCCTTATCACATTGATTACAGTATTTAATTCGATTTTTCATGGGATTGAGAGTTGTAGTTTTTCAGAAATACGCTGCTTTACGTAAGCATTCGTTTACGATTCAAATTTAAATAAAAAGGAGGGTTTACAACATTTAACAATTTGTTTAACATTGATTATGAGCTCACTACAGTTTAATATATTTATTTTTGATGGTAATTTTACGTCATATAATCAATTAATTATCCTATTTTTTTAGAGTTCTTTTTAAGTAAAGAAGAATCCCCAAGTATCGTTATTATTCTTGGGGATTATATTTTTATAAAAGTGTGGGTAATAAAGAATGTTGTATTTCAGCACAGTCTCTTTACCGAGTTAGGGAACGCCTTTAATTTTTAATCAGCTTGAAAACGACCTTCTTATTTTCAGAAATAACGGTTAAGAAATAAACTCCTGGAGACTGCTGTAGGGTTAATTCAAAATTTTGAATCTGATCATAGTGTTTAGTCATAATTTTTCTTCCTAGCATATCATGCAATGCTATAGAAACTTTGCTGTAATACTTTTTTAAATCTACGGTAACAGTTCCGTCTGTGGGGTTAGGATACAAACTCGGTTGTATTGAGAAATTAGAGTTTATTACCCCTAAAGACTGTTCTTCAATAATTACCGTATAATCCTCTGTTTCTCCATATTGTGTCTCTACGCAAGAATCTTCAGGAACAGGAGCGTTCCAGTTGGTCTTTATTCTTAATACATGTTGGCCTAAAGCGGCATCTTCAGGAATAGAAATACCTATAGCTTCGGTAAATTCTCCGGCACTGTCTACACCGGGCTCTATAACATAATTGTTTACGATCACTTCATCTTCTGTGAATTCTAAATCGTTGTTATAATCTATCCATGCTTTAATGTATTGGTCTCCATATCCAGTGGTAATTGTTATTTCATAATCAGTGCCTTGTTCAAGATTGGTAGCTTGTTCTGTAAAGTTAGCATAGCCCTCGCACCCAGAGGTATTATTAATATCAACCAGTTGAACCCATTGCAACCCATCACCATAACTGCAGTTCATAGCGGGTATACAGTATACATTTGCCTTTACCGTGTACATAAATTTATAGGTTTCTGTAGTTAGTCCATTTTCAGAGGTTGCAAATACTTTAAAAAAGACCTTACTACCCTCAGAAAAATTTGGAATCGCTGTTTCTGAAACCCAGATATCCGCTGTAGAATTGTTCATTGGAATACTGCCAGAATTATCATCTGAAGACCATGCTACATTCACATTGGCTAACGTTCCATCATATTCAATGGTAGAGGTCACAAATTGATCGATTCCTTCTTTAGGTTGTGTGTCTGTAGGTTGTTTTGTGATGTTAGTAGTTAGGATAGAAGGGTAGTTTTCTCTTCCAGAAAGAGAAGATTCCCAAAGCCCTCTTCCCCAAGTAGCGGCTCTCAATGTATTAGAGCCATAAATGACCTCTAATTCCATTGCAGTGGTATTGGGCAAATCATCGCTAAATAATTCCCAACTGGTAGCTGTCATCGCTTTTTTATAAATCCCTATTTCAGCTCCTAAATATAGAGTTGAATTTTCTGTATGATCTATAACCACACTTCTAATGGGCATATTGCCCAAATTATAGGTGATATTTTCCCAGCTTTGTCCTTGATCATTAGACATAAATACTTTACTATTATTATTTCCATAGGTACCATAAGTAACTATAATGGTTTGATCGTTATTAGGATCAAAAGCAATATCAGTTATAAACTGGTTGGGAAGTGATTGAGAAACTAAGTTAAATGTTGAGCCACCATCATTTGAAATTTTCAAATTATTATAATAGGAAACGGCAATCGTATTTGAGTTGTTTTCTGAAATTGCGGCATTTTGTATGTTTTGACCCGGTGAAAACGGAGCCCCTAGTGTTGTCCAATTTGAGCCAAAGTCTTCACTTTTAAAAATATGGTTAGACATGGTAAAAATAGTCATTTGGTTGTTGGGGTCATACAGGAGTGGTGTTACCCAGTCTCCTTCAAAATCACTTGGATTTACTCCCTGCTGTTGGTAACCTCCATCTTTTGTTCTTCTTTTTCCTCCAAATTGCAAACTTCCTATCATCCAGTCATCATTTAAAGGGTGGATGATGCCTTCCATTCCATCGGCCCCATAAAATTCAATCCAATTGTTTTCATTTTTAATACTGGTTCCGTTGTCTTGAGACCCAGCTATAGACCTAAAATGGTTCGATTGGCTTGCACCTAAACAATAATTTTCTCTTATCGATTGTCCTTCTAAAATTTCCCAGGTAACTCCATTATCTTCACTTTTACAAAGCATACCATCTGTATTTACCCAAAAAACACCATCAATAGCCACCGCACCTCTTATATCTGCGTGCACATAAGTTCCAGTTTGGTCATAGTTAGCATTGCCTTGAGACCAAAACGTTGTTTTTTGGAAGTTGGCACCACCATCATAGCTCATATGGGTATCAATGTCTCCGTATAACATAATGTCTTCATTTACATCACTTACAGCAAATGCTCCATAATTTGATATTTCATCGATATAGGTTCCCGAAACTAGATTAAAACTAAACCCTTCATCTGTAGATTTCCATATGCCATCACTAGAGGCAGCAAAGACACAGTTTTCACAATCTTCAGAAACTGAAATTCTAAAGCCATAGTTATTGTTGGGGATAGGCTCTGAGTTTGTGAAGGTACGTCCAGCATCATTAGAGACTAAAATACGCGAGTACTCATACCATTTAGTTACATATATGATAGCACTGTCTGTGGGGTGAAATTCGATTTGCTCATAGGTACTGTTAGGTTGAGCTACCTGATTCCAGGAAATTAAATTATCTGAGGATCTGTATAAACCTTTAGATGTAGTAATAAAAATAAGATCTGGAATTGTTGGGTGGTATTTTATAGTATTAATAATATCATTAGTCCCTAGGCCTCCCCAATTGAGATTTTCAGGATTAAAATTAGTTAATGTCCAGGTTTCTCCAGCATCACTAGATGCATACACACCATGGGTTGTTCCGTTATACGAATTTCTAACATTAATTAATATTTGATTGGTATTATTTGGATTTACGGCAATCGTATTTACTCCAGATGCAATTAAATTATCCGTTGTATTAGACCAAGTATTACCCCCATCAGAAGTTTTCCAAAACCCTCCACTTCTAGACCCTAAGTACATAATATTGGGATCACTATCTATATAAAATGATTCTACTCTTCCAAGCCCAACAGAATAGTGCCCGGTTACCTCTTCGATATAATATGGGCCTAATTCTTCCCAACCATTATTAAATGGAGTTTGGTTTGCTACTGTATTATTTTCAATAAAGTTCTTGTATTCCTTTGCAACAAAATACGGGTTAATTGTGTTTCTTTTTCCTGAAGGATAATATTTAGGTTCATTTTCATAAAGCCATCTTTGATAACTTTTCCATCCAGACCCCTTCTTTGTCTTGTCTATATTTTTAAAATAAATTTCGGCTTCTTCAACAACATCATACAGGTTTACATTTAGATCGTTGGCCAATTTTTTCCATTGTTGAGCAAATGAAAAATGAACAATTCCAATAAATAAAAATGAGATAAAGTATTTCATAATCAGATTGCTAGGCGGGGTATATTACAACGGGTTTCCACAAATATAATATTAGTTATTTTAAAGCATTTATTCCTGTTTAAAAAAACTAAATCTTTTAAGAAAAAAAATCTCCAATACTAAGAGTTGTTCTTAGGGTTACTGTAATGAACAATGGGAAATAAAGACAAACCTTTGGGGTAATATTCTTAACTTAGCACCCCTGTTATAGCCCATACAAATTTGAAATAAGATTATTTTATTCTCTTCTATTGACTTTTTATCTTCTTGGGCTTGGAATGAATTTTTTTTGGTTCAAACCATGGTCTAGCATTTTTAATTTGCCTTCCTAATCCTTCAGGAATTTTATTGGAGGCTAGAACTCGTTCATTTAATATTGTAATTAATGAATCTTTAACCTTTGTGTAATCTGGATGTTTTGCAAGGTTATTAAGTTCTTCTTTATCAGTATCGTGATCATATAATTCATAACTATACACTCCTAAATGTTTCCATCTAGAAAGTCGATATCGATTTGTTTTAATGGAATACCCTTGAGCAATTTTGTTTTTGGTATTTACTTGCAATTCTGTTAAAGCACTGTTACGAACTTTATTTGCTGAATTTTGTAGTAAGGGGACAAGACTTTTTCCTTGTACAAATTTGGGGGTTTTTATGTCAACCAAATCCATTAGTGTAGGATAGAGGTCTACCAATTCTACAGGTGATTTTTCTATTTTTTTATTTTTTGGAATTCCAGGACCAGCAATGATTAAAGGAACTCGAGTGGCATCGTTAAATAATGTTTGTTTTTGCCAATGACCATGTTCACCCAGGTGGTACCCATGATCTGAAGTAAATACAATAATTGTATTTTTATCTAGTCCGGTTGCTTTTAATTTATCTAAGACACGTCCAATTTGAGCATCCATAAAACTAGTAGTTGCATAATAGGCTCTTTTTATGGTTTTGGATAATTCTTTATCTAAATACACCTGCTCTTTTTTAGAACGAACAGATATGGCTGCTGGCTTTGGAATGGTTTTTAAATAGTCATCTGAACTTTCAGGAACTTGAAAATCGGCCAGGTCATATAAATCAAAATATTTTTTTGGTGCTACAAATGGAACATGAGGTCTGTATAGCCCAAACGCTAAAAAAAAATTTTCTTTACTTTGGGCAAATTCATCTAGGAAATTTATGGTCTCCATTGCACCTATACCATCAGTTTGTTCTTCATCATTTCCATCAGCTTCTAACCAACTTAAAGTACCACCATCTAATTTGGGTTTTAGGGTTTTAATTTTATATTCCTCTTTCTTATCTCTTCCATAAGGATTTACTGTTCTATCCCATGTATAAGAATCATCATGTCCGGCGGTGCCAATATCTCTAGGGTTATGGTAGTGATAAATTTTACCAACTCTAACTGAATGATAATTTTCTGTTCTAAATTTTTGCCCAAGAGTAACTACATCTGGAATGGTTTGTCTTACATAAAGTCTTAACTTCTTTGATTTTGTTTGGTCTGGATATAAACCCGTCATTAGTGAAACTCTAGATGGGCCACACAACGGATATTGAACATGAGCATTACCAAAAAGAACACCTTCTTTTGCCAATTTATCAAGGTTTGGAGTTTTTACTAATGCATCGCCATATGCGCCAATGGCACAATTTAGATCATCTGCAATAATAAATAATACATTCAGCTTTGATGGCGGTTCAATGGAGGTTGAACCTGTTAAGGTGATTATAAATAATGGTATGAGAACAAGCTTTATTTTTTTCATTTATAATCAATTTTAGTAGCATTAATCTCTATGCTATAGTATTTTTATTAAAACCTCTTGAATTATTATATTTAATTGAACACTTTTCTCCAAGATTCCTTTTAGCATTTTTGTTTAATTGCTTTACGATCTTATTAAATAATTTTTTTTCTTTTGCTGGGAACATAATTTTTATTTTTTTTTAGATTCTAAGCCTCCAAAATCTGTATCGGATATCCTTTTCAATTCAGTTAATGACATGGTGTTACCATACCCTTTCTTCAGACGATATAGCTCTTTTTTTAAGTTTTCAATACGTTCAGTATATGCCTCAGAATGTATTAGATTATTCATTTCTGACGGATCGTTTTGAAGATCATAAAATTCCCAAACATCGATATCATAATAAAAATGGATCAATTTGTAACGTTGATTTCTTATTCCATAGTGGGGTTGAACACGATGATAGTAGGGGTATTCATAATAATGATAATACATTGATTGCCTCCAATCTTTAGAAGTTTTGCCTTTTAGATTATTAAAAAAACTTTTTCCCTGAACCGCTTCAGGAACAGAAATACCTGCCATCTCTAATAAGGTTGGAGCAAAATCAATATTTGTAATAATATCATCTACCACTGTTCCTGGTTTTATTTTTCCAGGATAACGAATAATAAAAGGCATACGCAACGCTTCTTCATACATGAAACGCTTATCAAAAAAACCATGCTCTCCTAGAAAAAATCCTTGATCTGACGCATATACAACTATGGTATTTTCTTCGAGTCCATGTTCTTTTAAATAGGTCAATACACGTCCAATATTATCATCTACAGATTTTATAGTTGCTAAATAATCTTTAATGTATTTCTGGTATTTCCACTTACGAATTTCTTCAGAAGATAAATCTTTACTAGGACTTACAATTTCACCAGGTTTAAACCCAAATCTGAGCCACTTACCACGTTCTTTCTTGGAAAGACCATCTGGAGGTACCATTTTCATATCTTTTCTAGAGAAATAATCCATTGTCATTTCAGTATTCCCTGCCGTTAATTCTCTTCCGTTGTAATTATCATTAAAAGTTTCTGGATAGGGCATTTCTATAGTACCCCACAAATCTTCATACTTGTTATCTGGAGCCCATTCACGATGAGGGGCTTTGTATTGTAATAACAAACAAAAAGGCTCATTTTTTTCTCTACTATCGAGCCAATCAATAGCAAAATCAGTGGTTAAATTTGTTGCATATCCTTTTTCCTTTGCTTTTTCACCATTATCATTATACACAGGATCCCAATACAAGCCTTGTTGTCCTTGAGCTATGTGATATTTATAATAATCAAAACCTACTGGTTCAGATGCTAAATGCCATTTACCCACCAAAGCTGTTTGATATCCCGCCTTTTTTAACGCTTGAGGATAGGTCCATTGTTTGTGATCAAAAACGCCTCCTTTATAATTTTTGTAATATCCATTTATATGGCTGTATTTTCCTGTAAGTATAGATGCCCTACTAGGCCCACAAATTGCATTGGTACATAACGTATTGGTTAATATTGCTCCTTCATTTGCAATGCGATCTATATTGGGTGTAGGGGCTAATTCTTCATAAATACTTCCATAGGATGAAATAGCATTGGTTGCATGATCATCTGAAAAAATAAACACGATATTAGGTGATTTTTTTTCATCAGAGTTTTTTTGACTCAAACAGGTTAAAGTTGTCAAAATAAATACTAGAAAAAATAGTTTACGATTACAATGCACAAATTAAATTTTAAGTACTAAAAAAGCTATTAAAACCAAAAATTAGATGTAATTGATTAAAATAGCTTTGATAGAAAAATAGTATAATTATTGTTTAATGAATTTTTTAGAAAAAACAGATCCATTATTAACCTTAATAAAATGAACTCCAGAAGAAAGTTCTGAAACATTTATCTGATTGGTATTAAAGACCTCTTTTTCTAAAGCCCCTAAAATTGAATATACTTTTATAGATTTAATATTTTCAACCCCTTTAATTGAGATAATATCTGATGTAGGGTTTGGGTAAACTGATAATGACATCAATTCTTGTTCTGAAACACTAAGACTGCTAGCAAAATTTAGACTAACCTCATCGATAAACATTAATTCACTTAGGTTAGTTGGATCAGCAGTTGTTCCTCCATATTTAGAAAACTTTATTCTAACTTTTCTCTCAATATCATTTGTGAAAGTTCCCGTTTGTTGCATCCATTCGTCTGCAGTAGTTGGCTGTGTTGTAACTACGGTTTGAACAGTTTCCCAAGTACTATCATTATCATCATTAGTCATAATTTTAAAGGTAGGTTCGTAATCTCCATCATTATCCCAAGAAACTAGTACTGCCCATCGTGTCCAAAAAGACCAGTTGTAAGTTCCAGCTGGAAGTGTTATCGTTTGATTAATATACTGTCCGTCTGCATTTCCTTTTTTAAATAACTTAAACATTCTGTCTTCAGAATAACAATTTCCATTTGTAGCTGAAGTAGGAGCATAGGAACCACCAAGTCCAGCTCCCCAACCACCTAAAACCGGGAAATTACCAGAGCCATCTACACCCGTATCAGGGTCTACAGCTGTGGTATTAACACCACCGTTAATTAAAAACTCTAGACCTGCCTCTAAAGCAACAAAATTAATTGTTACCGTACTTGTTGTTGTTCCATCTTGAGCAGTAATAAGAATGGATGTTGTTCCAGGAAGACTTGTAGCATCTGTAACTACACTAGTAGCACTCGGATCTGTTGTTGTTGCTACTACTGAGGGAACAGCAGTTGATCCTTCTGGTAGAAAGACATCATAGTTAGTTTTTAAAGGAGAAAATTCAGAAATTGTAGTACCATCAACCGTTAAATCTGATAATGTAGTATCATCAGTTGTGTTTCCTAATCCACTTGCAAAATTTAGACTTACATCATCAATAAACCATAATTCATTAAGATTGGTTGGCGCTGCATTTGTTCCGCCAAATTTAGAAAATTTTATTCTTACTTCTCTTTCTATATTATTCGTGTAGGTTCCTGTTTGTTCAACCCAAGTATCAACAGTAGTTGGTTGTGTTGTAACTACTGTTTGAACTGCTTCCCATGAACCATCGTTATCGTCATCATTTAAAATTGTAAACTTAGGCGTACTGTCTCCATCTTCATCCCAAGATACCAGTTCAGCCCATTTGGTCCAAAAAGACCAATTGTAATTTCCAGCAGGAAGTGTTACAGTTTGTGTAACAAATTGCCCAGAAGAACCCCCAACTTTAAACATTTTAAACATTCTATCGTTAGAATGACAATCTCCATTCGCTGTAGAAGCCTGTGCATAAGCTCCTCCACCTCCAGTTCCCCAACCCCCTAATTGGCCAGGAAAATTACCGCTACCATCTACTCCAGTATCTGGTGTGGTAGAATTTGCTCCTGTTGCAGTATTGATACCAGGATTAACAAGAAATTCATCACCAACCTCTTGAGAGTTAATTGTTAAACTAAACAAAAAAGTGAAGGCCATAATACAGCTACACACTATTGTTTTCATTGAATTTTGAGTAATTTTTTTTGTCATAATTTATTTATTTAGTTGTTCCTTTTATAGTTTTGCCACAATAGCATTTTTTCTTCACCTAGGTTTCCTTTTAATTTTCCGTAAAGTTTATTGTATACTTTTTTTAATTTAATTTTTTTTGTTTCTGGATTGTCTTGATATTTTTTTTTGATTATCGAAACCTCTTCAAAACGTTCTAATTGAATTTGATAAACTTTAGTTTGTTCTTCTTTATTTAAAGAAAGAGCCTTGGTCATAGTATCTGTTAATTTTGCTGCTCTTTTAATTGGATTATCCTGTGCATATGCCCCTAAGGAAATAATTATCAAAAACGCAGCTAATAAAAGTTGTTTCATTATGGATGTTTTATATTGTAATTCACTTTGTAAAACACATGCAAAAAATTAGTAACCAAATTTATATTTCCTTAAAACCTATAACTATTACTTTTGAGGATAAGTCTGTAAAGTTTGAGGATAAGTAATCCAATATATTAATACCTCATAAAAATATATAGACAATAATGGCTAAGGGTTCACAATTTGTTCAGATAGTTAAATTAATTAACCAATCTTTATTGTTTTGATGTTTATGGGTCTTAATGATAGGAATTAAACTTCTCTAGAGTTTTATTTTTCCAACTAATACCTGGTTGCCATTTAGGTGCTTTTACTTTACTTAGATAATTGTCTAAGAGCACCTCTAATTGCGTAACTTTTTCTGGAAGCGATGTGGCTAAATTATTTTTTTCTTTGATGTCATTTTTAATATCAAAAAGCATCAATTCATTGTTATTGTAAAATTTGATCAGTTTAAAATTATCTACAATAATTGCAGAATGTGCTCTCTTAATTGCGATCCCGTTTTCATAAGGGACATGAAAAATTAATCCTTGAGAAATACGGGTAACATTCCCTTCGCCATCTTTGGTAAGTATATTTTTTAAACTTCCACCATCTAAATCCTCTTGTAAGGGTAATTTATAGCCAGCTATATCAGTAATAGTTGGTAATAAATCTGAAAATGTGATTGGAGTTTTAGCTTCTATTCCTGCCTTAATTTTTGGCCCAGCAATAATAAATGGCACTCTTATACCGCCTTCCATAGCATCCCATTTTCCTCTACTAAGAGGAAAGTTAGACCCTACCTTATAAAATCGTTTAGGCGGCATTACTGGAACAGCTCCATTATCTGAAGTATAAATAATATACGTATTTCCCTCTAAACCTAATTCTTTAACACGGTCTAATAGCATGCCAACACCTGTATCTAGATCTTCAGTCATTGCTGCAAACCCTTCGTGTTTTTGATATTTCCCTTTAGGCCTGTTTTTATATTTTTTTAGTGTTTCTTTTCGAAGCATAATATCAGAATGCACTGCATAATGTGAAACTTGTAAAAAGAAGGGCTCTTTAGATTGGGCTTTTCTTTCAATAAAATCTATGGCCTTTTTTGTTGTACTAAATATTTTTTTTGGATCTTCAGAAATATTATTTTTCCATTGTGTTTTGTTAGATTTATAATTAAAACCTCCATCTTTATTTCCCGTAATTCCGTCACTTTCATCATATCCAAGAACAGAAGGGTCTACATCGATACCCCACTTTCCAAAATGAGCTGATTTATAATTCGAGTTTATTTTTTTTAAAAGCTTAGGAATTGTATATGAGGTTTCGTGATGTATATGATTGGTATTCATTCCAACTCTTATCATTTTAAGTCTAGCCGGTGTTTGCCCAAATTGAATACTATACCTGGATGGAGAACAGACAGGAGCACTGGCATAAGCAGAAGAAAAACGCATCCCTCTGTTAGCTAATGCTTCAACATTTGGAGTATGATGATAGTCGCTTTTTGACCCACTTTCCTCATCCATCATCTGAACTGAAGTTCCGTTCCAACCTTGATCATCAGTTAAGATGACAATAAAATTTGGAGTTTTCTCTTTTGGCGATATTTTGGTGGGTTTACAACCAAAATAAAGCAATCCAACCAAAGCTATAATGCCAAATAAGTTGTAATTATTTTTTGCGTTTTGTAAGTTCATTATTATTCAAATAATTTTTAATACTATTTTTTTATTGAAATACAGGGTGTCAATATTTGATATTTATGACCAATTTAAATTGGTATGGTTAAAGATTAACCTTTTGAGGACTATCCTTAATAATACTTAATAAATAAATAAATAAAATAACACATTAAAGTTTAAATTTTACCCAATACAGTTTATTATTTGACATTAGTTAAAATGGATAAATAATTTAGATGGTAAGAGTTGCTTAATTCTCTTCACTATACTCTTTAGGAGTTTTCCCATAGTGTTTTTTAAACAGGGTACTGAAATATTTTGGATTGTTAAAACCAGATGCATAAGCAACCTCACTAATTCTTAAAGTTTTGTTACTTTTAAGTAATTCTGATGCGTGATTTAATTTAATCTTTATCACTAAATCTACTGGAGACATATTAGTGAGTCCTTTTAATTTTCGAAACAGATTTGATCGACTAAGACCGGTTTTATCAGAGATCAATTTAATTGAAAATTCACTATTGGTAATATTGTTTTTGATGATGTCTACAACTTCAGATAAGAAATTTTCATCAGCCGACTTTGATTTAATTTTGCCCTTAGGCTTTGGGCTCAAAATTTCATGAATTGCTTGTCTAGAATTAATTAGATTATTAGCCATTGTAATCAATATTTTCATATTAAATGGTTTTTCTAAATAAGCATCCGCTCCAATTTCAAGACCTTCAATTTTATCGTCTAGACCACTTAAGGCTGAAATCATTATTATAGGAATATGGCTGGTTTGAAAGTTCGATTTTATGACGTTACATAGCTCTTTACCCCCCATGTCTGGCATCATAACATCCGTGATAATTAAATCTGGATTTTTTGCTAAGGCAATTAAAAGTGCTTCTTTACCATTTGGAGCATCTAGAACTATATATTTTTTCTCTAATTCAGTTTTAATAATTAATCTTAAATCCTCATTATCCTCAACTAGTAATATGCGTTTATTAGGAGTAATACTATCCTCTAGTGAGATGGGCTCAAATAAATTAGAATTTTCAATTAGAATTTCATTTTCATTATAATGTTCGCTTCCCATTTTTAAGACTACTGTAAAAGTTGAGCCTAAATTTTCCTTACTTATAAATTTAATATTACCACCATGCAATTCAACAATTTTTTTCGAAATCATTAAACCTATACCTGAACCACTAATACCTTTATTGTTAATATTTGTTCCTCTTGTAAATCTTGAAAATATTAATTTTTGCTCTTTTTCAGGGATTCCAAATCCATTATCTATAAAGTCTATTGTGATATGTTTTTTACTTTTTGATGCCTTAATTTCAATTTTACCACCATCTTCACTATATTTAATAGCATTAGAAATTAAATTATAAAAAATTCGAGACATTTTATTTTCATCGATCCACACATGAATTTTTGGGACTGAAACTAGAATGTCTATAGACTTTTTATTGAGTAAAGGCTCTAGTTGAGCTACAGTTCTAAGTATAATTTCCTTTAATTCAACTTTTATTATTGATAATTTAAGCATTCCTCGATCTGCTTTTTGAAAGTCTAAAAGCTGAGTTACATATTCATTTAAATTTTGTGTATTTCTATGAATTAGATCTATGTTATTTTGAAAATTATTTTTTTCGGAAAGTTGAGAAACTAACAGCTGAATTAATGTAACTGGAGTTCTTATATCGTGAGCAACTTCTGTAAAAAACTTTATTTTATTGTCATTAAATTTTTGAATGGCTCTAGATTTTCTCATCAGAAAAAATATATAAATAAGACCAGTTCCAAACAACACATAAAATATAAACGCCTGGTAACTTAGCCAAAAAGGATTTTTAATAATGATATCTATTTGAAATGATCTTATTGAAGAAACACCATCAACATTTGTGGCTTTAATATCTAGTGAATACTTTCCAGGAGGGAGTTTTGAATAAACAATATCAGTACTGTTTTTAGATTCATTTACAGTGTTATCATACCCTTTTAATTGCCAATAATAAGAATGCTTTTTTGAGCCATGGAAGGTGGGGGCTTCAAAGTTAAAACTCAATGAGTTTTGATTGTAATTAAGTTCTATTTGATCTAGATAATTTATGTTTTTTTCAATCATAGTAGCATCGGCCAAAACACCATTAATCTGGAAGTCAGAAATGTAAATCTTAGAAATTTCTTTCTCTTTTGGCATCTCTAAAGGATTAAATAGCGTTGCGCCATCTGGTCCGCCAAAAGCCAAACGCCCATCATTAGATTGAGTAGATGCCCCAAATCCAAACGCATCAATGGTTAGCCCATCGCCATTATCATACTTTCTTATAATTTCTTGTACAATATTTAATTTCCACAACCCTAAATCACTGGAAAACCACAAATTTTCATTGGCATCTTTTTGTATAGAAAACACAGTTCCAGGTTCAAATTTTAATGCAGAATTAACGTGTTTTATTTTCTTAGTAGAGAGGTTATAATTAAATAAGCCCTGAGTATTTCCAATCCAAAGACAGTTGTTTTCTTTGTCAAATAAAACGGCGTGATTTTGATCAATATTTTGTTGGTTATCATCTTTAATAATGTCAATACTTTTATTAAGCGTATTAATTTCATAAACACCACTTGAAGAAGCTACATATAATATGTGATCTTCTCCAGCTACTATAGATCTTGCATTTCCAGTTTTATAGGTACTGATTAAGACATTATCTCTGTAATGTTTTACAGGCCCATCAAAACCACCAAGCCATAATTCATTATTTTCTAAAAAAGTAGTAAAAATTAGTTTAGATTGTTTTTCTTTTTCTTTAAGTTTAAAAGTGGTTGTTTTTCCTGTTTTAGGATTAAACTTTACTAATCCAATACCATAAACTCCAAGAATTAAGTTTTTTTCATATTTATTTATGGTTAAGACTGCTTTATTGGCCAATTGTGGATTTGTATTGTAATTGGTCCAATTTCCATCTGGGGATAGTTTGCTAATTCCATTTTCGGTTCCAAACCAAACATTCCCTTCAGCCTCATAATAAATAGAACGAATGTTATTGTTCTGAATACTGTTTGGCTTATAGGGGATATAAAAAATATTTTTAAAAGCATTATCCTTCGGATAGATTAAATCAATCCCAACTTCTCTTAATCCAAGCCAATACACATTTTCTTCATCAACAAAAATTTCATAGATGCTATTTTGACTGAGTGAATTTAGTTCACTTGGTGTATTTTCTAATTTATTGAGAACATTAAATTGATCATCCATAATGAATAAACCGGCACCCTCTAAAGCAATTAGGGCCTTGTTGGTTTTATCAAATGCTATAGATCTTATGGTTTGTGTATTTATTTTTTGATCATAAATCTGTACTTTTTTAACATCTTCATTATCAATTACATGAAGACCTTTTTGGTAAGTTCCTACCCAAATTCGATTTTGATTATCAAAATCTAAATCAAGAATTTCATGATCTTTTAAGTGCGTTTTATAGGTAACTAATTCATTTATACTTTGATAATAAGTATAGATATTAACTCCTTTTGTAGAGGCTACGTAAATTTTATTTTCATGAACTTTAACCCTTCTATTAAACATGCTGTTAGGATGAAGAACTTTGCTTAAGTTTTTAGATTTTAAATCGTAAATAATTAAACCTTGTTGAAGTCCAATAATAATGGTGTGTTGATTGATAAGTCCAAAAGACAAAAATTTAAGATCTTTTAAATTTAAAATGGACTCAAAGTTGTCTTGTTCATAATTATATTGAAGAAGTTCTCCCTTAGATCCTAAAATAAAAAGATTTCCATTTTTACTGATAATATCTACAACACCACTTGTTAGGAATTTGTCATAGTTTTTAAATTGATATCCAGAATACCTATTAATTCCCTGAGATGTACCAATCCACATATAACCTAAAGTATCTTTCTCAAAAGCACGAACCGCCCCACTTCTAATACCATCGTAAACTCCTAGGTGTTTAATTTGCTGACCAAATAGTAAAAAAGGTATGAAAAAGAACAAGAACCTACTCAAAAATAAAAAGCGTCTTATCATTACGATAATTTAGAAATTATAAAAGGAACCATGCCTATTTGTAAAAATACAATTTTTTATTAGGTGCTTAATAAGACTGCTTAAAACAAAAAATGAAGAATCAAGTAGAAAAATCTATTAAGATTTTAGTTTGTTTTTTTTGTTTTTCATTACTTGTTTAAGCCACCAATCTCTATTTGGATTGTACTTATATTGTTTTTTTAATTTGGCTGCTTCATCTCGAAGTTCTTTCTCTATTTCATCATATTTAGGATCATTAATGAGGTTATTCATTTCTCCCGGATCTTTTTTAAGGTCGTATAACTCATCAATATCATTTGCTAAAAAAGCATCTACTAATTTATAATTTTCCGTTCTTACTGCAATTTGGTTAGGGCCTGCATAGGGCCAATAGCTATCTACATAATATTCGAATAATATAGCATCTCTCCAGTTTTTTTCTTTTTCACCCGTTAACAAGTTTACCATAGATGCTCCCTGCATATAGTTGGGTTGTTCTATCCCCGCAAGATTTAGAATCGTTGGGGCTATATCTATATTAAGACACTGCTCTTCTACTTTAGTATTTGCTTTGATCATTTTAGGGTAGCGAATAAGCATAGGTACTCGCATAGAGTTTTCGTAAGCTAATCGTTTGTCTAAAAAGGTATGTTCTCCCATAAAATAACCATTATCACTACTATAAATAACCACAGTATTTTCTAATTCACCCATTTCTTCTAGAGTAGCTAATACTTTTCCTAGAGATTCATCAATAGCAACTAAACACCGTAAAAGCTGCATATTTCTGTCATAATTAATAGGCCATTCTTGTTCTGGTAGTTCGGAGGGAATTGGTAAATGTTTTTTCCATTCAAACCCATAGGTTTTTTTTCTTTGCCATTCTGGTTTCCCTTTAAAGGTTTCTTTGTGCGTATCATAGGGAGGTTCAGGTAATTCTTCTCCAAGGTATAATTCTTCATGCCTAGGTGCAGGCAAGTGAGGCTGATGAACCGCTTTATGCCAAAGATTTAAACTAAAAGGTTTGTTAGGATCTCTTTTTTCTTTTAACCAAGAAATTGCTTTATCGGTTAAAATATCAGTCATATATCCTTTTTCTTGATATTCTCTTCCGTTATCATTTACTGGAGGATCAAAATATTTTCCTTGGCCAACAAAACTAAACCAGTAATCAAAACCCGGTCTAATATGTTTTTTCCCTTTATAATGGGCCATATGAATTTTTCCAACGTGTGCTGTTTCGTAACCACTTTTTTGTAAATGGCTAGTGTAGGGCGCAAACTCATCCCATTTAGGATCTACATGTCTATTATTTTGATTTACTCCATGAATATGAGGATAAGTTCCTGTTAAAAAACTAGCTCTAGAAGGAGAGCAAATAGATTGTGTAACAAAGAAATTCTCAACGTTCGCTCCCTCTTTAGCCAATCGATCAATATTTGGCGTTTTTAAAAACGGGTAACGTTTGGATAATCCAAGAGCATCAAAAGGTTGGTCATCAACCAATACAAATAAAAAGTTAGGTTGTTTTTGTTTGGACGTCTTTTTAATAGATTGCGCTTGTACAATAAAACTTGTAGTTAAAAGAAGAATAAAGAGTTGATGAATTATAGTAGGTTTTTTCATTGAAAATTTACAAGATTAAACAACAAAATTGAGATTAAATACAGGTTTAATAGTTCTGTTTTCGGTCAATCTGCCTAAAAAATTGTTCAAACCGTATTAGAATGGTAGTTTATCTAAAAATGCATCGTAGTTTGCTACACAAACAATACTTTTTTAACCCTTTATTCTTTTTAATAAATGCGAAGTGTTTATTTTATAAAAAACTGATGAGATTTATTACAGATCTCCTAGCTGTTTAAACTTGAATTTATTGTTAGAAGCCGGCTCATGTTCTTCAACCATAATCCTTTTTATGCGTGCCACAATATTAGGGTGCTGGCTAGCAATATCTATTTGCTCTTTGATGTCTGTTTCTAAATTATACAACTCAATATCTAAATTACCATCAAAAATATTTTTGCGAACCCCTTTCCAATTTCCTATTCTTACAGCCTGCTGGCCATTATAGCTGGGAAATTCCCAATATAAAAAATCATGTTGCATTTGTGTTTCATTAAGTAGGGTAGCTTTAAAGCTAATGCCGTCTATAGAATTTGGTGAGGGTACTCCAGCTAAATCAGATATGGTAGGCATAAGATCATAAAAGGCAGACAGGTGTTTGCTTTGGGTTCCGGGCTTAATAGAATTTGGCCAACTTACAATAAGAGGAACTCGAATACCTCCCTCATATACAAATCCTTTGGTTCTTCCGTACCCATTAGAAAATGGTTTTGAACTTTCAAAATACTCATAATCAACCCCTCCTAAATAAGTAGGCCCATTATCACTTGAGAAAATAATAACGGTATTTTCATAGATTCCTTTTTCTTTTAGTTTTTTAATAAGCTCACCCAACTGACGGTCTAGATAACTAATCATTGCAGCATAGGTTGCTCTGGGGTACCTGTTCGGAAAATAACTATCATCACCAAGATAGGGTTCTTCTTCTCCTAAAATCTCCCTATACTTATCTACATCCGCTTTTGGAGCTTGCAACGGAAGATGGGGTAGCGGAGATGCATAATACATAAAGAAAGGCGTGTCTTTATTTTCATCTATAAAAGACAATGCTTTTTCTTGAATTTTTTGTGGCGCATAGTCTTGCTGAGTAAATTTTATATAGCTTTCCTCTTTTAAGGGGTCTGCCAAGGAGTCTAATTTAGTTCTTGGTGCTACCAATTGGTTATTTAATAAAACTTTAGTTTCATTTTCCCAAAGATGAGCAGGGTAGAGGTTATGAGCTTGCCGTTGGCAGTTATATCCATAAAAATAGTCAAAACCTTGCAGGGTGGGTATGCCCTCAGATTCAGGAGCCCCTAAACCCCATTTCCCAAAAATACTGGTTGTATATCCAGCTTTTTTTAATTGGTCTCCTAAGGTAACTGTGTTTTTAGGAATGGGTCTTTGCCCCTCTAGCCCCGGGTTATGATAAACCTTCTCATAGTTCCAAACATCACCTCTTTCATTCCATTCATCGTTACCTCTTATATAAGCGTGCCCAGCATGTTTTCCTGTTAAAAACATATACCTTGCAGGTGCACAAACTGGAGCTCCAGAATAATGCTGGGTAAACCTCATTCCATTTTTGGCTAATGCATCTATATGGGGTGTTTTGATGATTGATTGCCCATAAGCTCCGAGTTCTCCATAGCCTAAATCATCGGCAAGAAAGTAAATTATATTTGGGGTACTTTGTTCTGTTTTTTTTACAGGGGAACAGCTAATACAAGCCATACTACAGCCAATTAGAAGGATTAGAATTTTTATGTTTTTAGTCATACTACAATCAGTTAGTAACCTCTCTTGGTTTTGTAATTCCTAGAAACTAAAAATAGAAAAAAAAATGAACTTAAGTTGGTGCTGTAACCCTTTCCTAACTGAGCTAAATTTCTACAGCGCTTAGCGCTACTTATTGATCTCTTTAAATGAGGCTTCTAAAGTGAGTAGGAGTATAGGTTTGTATTTAGTAGTAATACCTATCTAGCGAATACTTATTGGCAATCAGAACTTAACCTCCATAATTTACCACCGTTTTCAAATACAAGGATGCCACCATCACAATCAAATGAGACCCTTTGGGCTGTACCATCAATTGTTAAATAGTTGTCCTCAAAAGTATACGCCTCTGTACCTGGTATTCTATCTGATGCATCTAATGCATTAAAATCTACATTAGCACAAGGGAAGATAGAAGTACAGTCTGCGTAAGATGTATATCGAGTTCCGTTTAGGAATTCATACATGGTGTTTGCATAAGTTCTGTTATCAGGATCTGGAGACCATAACCATTTGCCTTCTACAGTATAGGTTGGATCTTCTACTACTTCTGAGTCATCTCTATTTCCACAAGAAAAGCTAATAACTAAGAGTAATAAGAGTAAGTGTGCATTTTTCATAAAAATTTATTTTTAGTGTATAAATTTAAAAAAAAAATAATTCAAGGAGTAGCGAGGGAGTGAAATTGAAGTTTTTTGAGAAGGGGATGGAATTTAGCATTTTAATTTAACCACAATATTTTTCCTATCTTTACCCTGCATCAGGAACGTAAAATTACGTACCAACCGACTTACTCGAAGCACGGTGGTTTAGCATGCGGGAATTCTCCAAAATAATCGAG
>CALKFR010000079.1 GCA_938084555.1 uncultured Flavobacteriaceae bacterium
GGCTAATCTTTGAGATTCTTTAACAGCTTCATCTTTTATGTGTTTAAACATTATTTTATTTTTAGCTTTTGCCATAACAGATTCAAATACAATATTATTTTTTTGTAAATAAGCATGAAAACCCATAGCACCAAGACCAATAGATCTTTCTTGAGTTGCACTAAACTTTGCTCTAAATACACTGTCAGGTGCATTTTCTATAAAACTTTGTAATACATTATCTAAAAACCTAACTATATCAGATATAAATAATTTATCATTTTTCCACTCATCATACTTTTCTAAGTTAACAGAGGATAAACAACACACTGCTGTTCTATCTTCGTTAGTAGGTAAAGTAATTTCAGTACATAAATTTGAATGTCTAACTGATAATCCTAATTTCTTTTGTGTTTCAGGTAATGCATCATTAATATGATCAATAAAACATATATAGGGCTCACCAGTGGCTACTCTGTTTTCAAGTATTTTTAACCACAAATCTCTAGCTGAAACTTTTCTAACAACTTCTTTTGTATGAGGATCTATTAAATTCCAAGTATCATCATAAGTTGGTTCTTGAATACATTTTTCAATAAGTTCCATAAAATCATTAGTAATATTTATACCATGATGTAGATTTAAACATTTTCTATGTATATCTCCACCTGATGGTTTTCTTATATCTAAAAATTCTAATATTTCTGGATGTGATACATTCATATATGCCGCATAACTACCTCTTCTAGTTTTGCCCTGGCTAAATGCCATAATTTCTGAATCTACTACTTTTAAAAATGGTACAGTACCTGATGATTGAGATCCACCTGATGTTTTAACTCCATCAGATCTAATATCACCCCAATATCCACCAATACCACCACCAATAGATGTTAACCAAGCATTTTCCGTATAATGATCAGTTAATCCTTCTCTGCTGTCTCCAACATAATTTAAAAAACATGATATTGGCATACCTCGTTCTGTTCCGCCATTACTTAATATCGGTGTAGAATACATAAACCATAATTTAGATGAATAATCATAAATTCTTTGTGCCATTTCGTCATTATCAGAATATGCTTTTGCCGCTCTTAAAAATGCTTCTTGGGGACTATTTTCTTCGGGTAGTAAATACCTGTCCTTTAATGTAGTTTTACCAAAATCTGTCAGTAAATTATCTCTATCTTCTATTATCATTATTTATATACCTTCTACGTTTTTAAATTATATTTACTGTTTTGACAGTAAGTATTGTTATAGATATCAAATATATTATTAAACTTGAATATAATATATATCTCATTTTTATTTTAAATTCTTTTATCTGTTTGCCAATCGATCCATATGAGAATAAATTCTCCCAAAAACTTTATCTAAAGACATAAGTTCTTGTTGCATCATTGCAACTATTGTTTGTAATTCTATTAATGTAATTAACACCCATGTACTAAGCCCCATTAATATTGTACCTAGTAATGCTATCATTGCCGTATTTGTTTTTCTACTCATTGTGCTGGTCCGCCAAATAAAGCCAGCAAAGTCAACATTATTATTAATAATGCTGTAAATTTGTAATTCATATTAATATTCCCCTTAATAAGTTTACTATATTTATTTCTTTCTTCTTTTTTTACATTTCGGACATTTTTTAATTTGATTTAATTTCTTAGTCCATAATACTCTAAAAAATGGTTGAACAACACCAACGGTTATTGCACCAATTATTATAGCAAACATAGAAGAAGTAGTTATACCTGCTGTTACCCCAAATAAAGTAGCAGTAACTATTGTATCATTATTTATCATTATAATTCCATAATTTCCTTTGTGATGCCCCCTATTACTAGGGAGCATTAAATTAATAATTATTCTTCAGTAGTAGTATTACCTTGAATAACATTTAGTTCTTGTTGATATTGTTCTCTAGGAGAAACTATTTTATCATCTTGAGATATTTCATCATTACCTTTAATATCATCATAATCTGTAGGAATTGCATCATTATTTTTAGCAACTTCTAAGAATGTAGATCTTGGAATTAATCCATTTTGATACCATTCAGTAATTAATCTCATCCAATCACTTCCTCTAGGAGTAGCATTAAAATCAGAAGATAAATTAAATCTTATATCTGCTTCAGTTATTTTTACATCATATCTCCAATTTATAAGATATTTAATAATTTTTTTCATAC
This sequence comes from uncultured Flavobacteriaceae bacterium, assembly GCA_938084555.1. Classification (GTDB taxonomy): domain Bacteria; phylum Bacteroidota; class Bacteroidia; order Flavobacteriales; family Flavobacteriaceae; genus Polaribacter. Next base: position 2,177 of record CALKFR010000079.1, read on the forward strand.
TTTCAGATATTTTAGCATTTAAACTTGCTAAAGCAGCATTTTGTGAAGCATTTCTTAAACTTAAGGCAACACCGGATGAATCAGAGTTACTGGGCTCTAAACTTAGCATTTTAACACCAATTCTTGTTAATTCATCATATCCACCTTTAATAGCAGCTTCCATATCAGAAAGAGCATTAGTTGGTGTTTGTAATGTTTCAACAGTATCATCTTTATTAACAAATAACCAAGTACCTAAACCTTGCTTAACAAGATCAGTTTTTTCGGAATCAGTTAATGAATCAGATTTAACAACCGGAGTATAAGTTGCACTTAAATATAATAAATGGTTTCTTCTTGAAATTTTATTATATAGTGCAATTTCTCTGTTTACAATGGCAGTCATTAAAGGATCAACTGTATCAATTGAACCATTTAAAGGAAAGAAAGGTATATAATTCATTCTTACGCCATTTTGAAATAAATTTTCATTAGTACTTCTTAAAACCCAGTCATCAGTTAGTTGATCAAATGAATAATCAACTCCACCATCAATAAATGTAGGTGTATCAGCTGTGTTTCTAATAAATGTATCAATTACATATAAACCCTCTTCATTCAATTTATGAACTTGTACAGTATCAATATATTTTGGATGATAAGGACTATTTGGATCGTATTCAAGTACAAAATATCTAGTAATTAAAGTATCTAGTTTAACTTGGCCTTTTAAATCAGAAGAAGTAGACCAATTAACAATATTTTCAGCATGGTGTAATATTGGATAAGGTTTAACTTCTTTTCTATCAGCTGGAGATAAACTTTCTAAATCTACAGTTGGATAGTCTATTTGTATAAAAGCCCTTGATGTTTGTAATTCTTCCCATAAAGCAGTCGATAAAAATGATATTAGGTTACTTTTGTCAGATCCTATATCATCTAATATCCATTGCTTAGCTCCTTCTGGAGCCCCGTCAATTTCTAATAGTGGTTGTTTTCTTAATAAACCACCAATAATCATTTTAGTAAATTCTGAAGATACGCCCGGTACTTCAGCTTCTGCTTTATAAAAATCATATTGTTCTTGTGTCATCGTTGGGTTAAACGGAAGTAATAAATTGTCACTTGAAGGAGCAGAATCATAATCCTTTGTATAAGATGGACCTTGTATTAATGCTCTATTTCGTTTCCATTCGTTTACTTGACTCAGGTATTCATCATTTGGATATCCTGGGCCTTTGGCAGTTGTTGTCGACTTAACGACTGAACTGTTTTTATATCTAATTGTCATTTGTGTTTTTTCCTAAACATTAAGATGAACCAGAACATCTGGCTCGATTAATAAAATAATTTTTGATTTGGCCGATCCCGAATCAAAAGAAATCGGGTTGCGTCAATGTGCGATTGGCCACCTTGTTAAAACGCAAAAAAGGGATCTAGTCCCCCTCACGCCCAGCAAGCCCATAACGCCCCGAGCCTAGTAAGCTAACAGTCAGTTCTATAAACATTGAAAGCGCTCTAGTCGTACAGCCACTATAACCTGGCTAAACATAGGTTTAACTGGGCTTTGGGCTATAAAATTGAAAAAGCTCGGACCGAATGAATAGTTATCGGACCACAAAAATTTAATAAAGCTTTATACACCAATGGTTTAGTGCCATTTGATTAACAGCTACCATTGATTAAACTTATACTATATATTGATTATTTAGTTACGAACTAAAATGACCACGACCTATCACGGATAACTTGTGGTTTATGTTTACCTATTGGATATAAGAACTCACATATATATCTAACACCATCAGAAAAGTGTTCAACACCTTTTGATTTGTCGATTATAGCATTGTCCATACCAGTAGTAAAACCTTCCTTCCAAGTTGTTGTCTCTATTGAGGCAATTGTTCTTGGGACCTTACCTTTACTTAAAAATAATCTGGTGTTACCAGCAGCATCTTTTAATAAAGCATTAACAGAATTAACACTATCAATTAATGGTGGTTGCTTAGACCTTGCTAATACCTTAAACCCAGCATCTCTTAATATACTAAAGTCTGTTGTACCGGTAGCAGCACTGGTTTTCATAGCCCTACCTGAAGCATCTGGATAACATATTATATCTCTATTTTTATAACGTCCTTTTATAGACCTTATTAATTGATAGGTATCAGCATTACCATAAAACTCATCTAAAGCATGAAGTTGGTTACCTCGATGGCACCATACCGTTGAAGCCATTATCTTAACATTAAAGTCAATGCTAATATGTATTGGCTCACCTGGCTCAATTGGCAGCAGGTTATCAGTAACATGTATATCACGATTAAAATTATAAAATACAGAGTCACCAGTGTTATTAAAGGTAGCACAATATTCTTGATTAAAACTTTTCTCATCCATAGTAACCCGAGCAAGTTCAATTTCTTCTTTCATATCTGGTCTAACTTGTTCAGCAGTAAACTGCCAAGACTTCCATACTCCAGTTTTATCTTCTTGACCTTTGACCCACATTTTATGAAAGTCATTGGTTATACCTTTAGGTGTACTTATTATAAATACACTTGCTCTTCTTACTGGGTCCGAAGTCATAGGTAATATAACTTCAGTAAACGCATTTTGTTTAATAAAAGCAAACTCATCAAGTACAATAAATGTAGGTGATGGTGATATACCCCTTAAACTATCTGGTCTATCAAAACCTTTTAAAGTAATTTTTGAACCATTAATAAATCTTATCTCTAAATCTATTTCCCTTGGATGACCATTTATATGATCTGGGTGTACAATACTTTTTAAAGTTGTCCATATAGATTCTCTAATCATTGAAACAGTAGGTCCAATAATTAATGATCTTCTATTACCACCCTCTAAACAATGGTTATATGCAGCAACACATGCCAAATAAGATTTACCAACTCTTCTTCCAGAAGCCATTACTTTAAATCTAGCAGGATCTGTTAAAACTTCCTGTTGAAATTTGAAAAGTTCTATTTTATGATCCATAATTATTATTTACTATATTTTGAATATATATCCAAAGCCTTACACGCTCTCTCTCAGTCAGCATGGCTTAAAACTATTTGTTTTAATCTTTCAGCTCTTGGACCAACTTGATTAGCCCAATTACTATCCATCATTTCGACGGCAGCTTCAATCCATTGCTCATCGTTAATAGCTGATATAAATTTTCTAAATTTACCCAACCTTGGAGCACCTAAATTAAAACACATATTAACTAACACAACTTGAATTAAATCAGGTTTATTAATTAAATCTGGAAATACCTTTTGTGTTTCTTTTATATATTTTTGAACATCAGTTTGAAATACTTCATTTACCCTTTCAGGTGTTACTTTAGTTCCAACAGGCCAACCGTATTCTGGATCAGCTGTAGTAATTAAATGACCTATACCAAAAGTGGCATAGCCTAAATGATCTTCGTAAATTTCGTATTTTATACCTTCATCAATTTTTAATTGTTCTTGTAATTTATTTATAAGACTATTTTTCATTTTTGTTAAATTTGTTATCCTCAAAAGTTAATTTGAACTTAGGTAAGTCCTTCATGTGCTCTTTTCTAACTCTTACATTTAGCATACTATTAACACACCAAGAGGAATCCAATCTGGATAATTGTAAAAGAAGCTCAAAAAGTTTAGCGGTTGCTTTAGACTTTGAGGTCCAAACAATCTCTTTATGACTTACCAATTTATCTCGAATAGTATTACTACCGAAATAACTAGCTAATGCCGCTCCGTATTTACCGGTAAAACCAATATAATAAGATCCGTCGGTATAGTATGTTATGTATACCTTATAAACTTTCTCAGTTAGTTTCGTCATCTGTATTTTGCGCTTGGTTTAATATAACAGCTTCGCTATTTTCTAATATTGTTATGGGCTTAACATGTGGTTCACTTTTTTGCACTATTGTCAATATAGGCACATTCGCCGATTGCAATGAAGCCTGTCCCACAGGTTGCTTTTGATACCCATATTCTAACAGCTTTTCAGCTATTCGAACTCGTAAATTTTGTGATCTAAAATCATCTTTGCCTTTAAGCTTTGATAATTCTTTAACTAATATATCAATAGGGTCAATACCTAATTTTTTTAGTTTATCAATTGATGATTTATCTATGGAATTTGGCTCTACAGTATTTTTTGGTGGCCTACCCGCCCCAGGCCTAGCTCCGCCTTTACCTGCCATAATTATTCTCCATATATATTTTTATAAATTTTTTGTAACCACAATGTTTAGCCACTGTGTACTGTAAGACATAGAAATAGGATTATTATTATATATTTATATTATATATATTATTTATACATATATATTAAGGCTTTAGGCCTATTATATGCTAAAAGGCTTTAAGGCCTATAGTATTATAGTAAGTACTATAGGCCTTGTTTTTTTTTTTTGTTTTTCTGTAAGACATAGAATTAGGAATAGCCTTATAAATTATAGGTTATTTTCCCGCTTCTTTTTAGCCTTATAAAGGTTAATTTTACCCTCTTTTGCTTTTCTTATCCTTATATCCGATGGTTTTTCATATCTTTGTTTATCCCTATATGTTTTTAATATACCAAGTTTAGTAGCCTTGGTTTTCATTTTACGTATAGCTTTTTCAATATTATTATCTTTTATAATAATAGTAAAATTAGCCTTTTTTGTATTTTTATTAATTATAACAATTACCCCCTTTCTAAAATATAAATTCAACAATTAAAACTGATAATACACCTAAACTAAACCACAAACTTTCAGTTTTATTATCATCAATAAAATCAAATGCCCATTGTATTGCTTCACCTGTTTTTTCTAACGCCTTGTATATATATTTGTCCATTTATTATATTTCTCCTTTAATTTAATTGCAATAGAAAACAAACCTCGCTCTCTACATTTTTTTATTATACATTTTAATCTAAATATAAATTGTGTTTTTCTATCCATTTGTCATTTTTTCTCCTTTTAAGCAAAGGCAAATTCAGATTGCAATATTTCACTGCTATCTAAATTGCCACGTTGAATCATAGGTACCAAATTTCCAGTTTCGCTTAATATATGCTCCAATGGATCTTGATCTATAATATATTTAAATTGTTCCCTGATACATTTTTGCATATCAACTACATTACAAGCATGTGAACCATAACTATCATGTGCTGAAACTATATCAAAGTTGCATTTATCAATTACAAGCATTAAATGTAATGAGTCCAAATTATGAATTGTATTAGGACTTATTCCAGCCTTAGCCTTACTAATATTTTGTACAGCTAACTCTGTTTTTATAATTAACTCTAATTGATAATCCCACTTATAAGATTTATCTGCATTTTGTACATATAAACCATCATGAACAAATACAATACCTCTTTTATATTTGACATATTTTTGAGTAAAAGGAAAATTACTAATCAATGTTTTATGAGAATATTGTCTACCAGTATCCTTCATATATTTTTCGCAATTATCTTTAAACAACTTCATAGTTTCTGAAACCATAGGAAATTCTTGCTCAATTGTTAAATAAACAAGAGCGCCCAAAGCCCTAGCAGCCGAATGTTGTTTGTTACTCAAGTATACATTATCTATATCTCTAGTATCTTCTATTATTTGCTCACCCATACCTTGCTTGGTTGCACTATAACCATAAGTCATAACATTCCGTTTAACAATCTTTCTCCATTCTTTAACGGTAAATTTAGACTTATCCCAATAAATAATATCAGTTAATTTAAGTTCCTTTTTATATCTTCTTTGATACCATTTTATTAGTTTTTTATATAGCTCAGATTTTTTATTATTATTTAACTCAGCATGTCTAAACCTATTTCTAAGCTTTTCTATACCTTTAAAATATAACTCATAATAATCCAAAGCTTGCTCAGTAGCATTTTCGGCTTCCTTATGCATTTTATCTATAACAGAAACTGCCACATGGCTATACATATCACCTGGTTTGTTATTTATACTTGGTTTAACATTAACCAAATGAGCATGCTTTTCATCTTTAGCTAAACTAAATAGCCATTGTAAGCCATTGTTAGATCCATCTCTATAACAAATGGTATGAGATATAAAATCTTCAACTCTACCACAAGCTACAAAATGTTCATCTAATTTAGCTAATTCCATAACAGCTGATAAAAATTGAAAGGGTTCTTCTGCTTCCATCCAACCTTTAGCATTGTAAGGATCCTTACCCATTTTAACAAAGTTATAATATTCTTTTTCTACAAATTTAACTTTATCATTATGTGGTAATTTATCTTCACCAAACATATTAGCTATATGATGATACAATTGGTTTAATCCAGTTAAGCCAAGTGGTTTACCTTCAGCAAATGAAAGCATACCTTTAGCATTATCTGAATTTAACTCATTTAAATAAGCTGATAATGGATATAACCTACCACGATTATCTGC
>CALKFR010000080.1 GCA_938084555.1 uncultured Flavobacteriaceae bacterium
ATTGATAGCCAAGGTTGGGATGGTACTTATGGAGGAAAAATATTAGCCTCTGATGATTACTGGTTCTCGATTATGCTCGTTGATAGAAACGGAGCACTCAGAGAAAGAAAAGGAAACTTCTCACTGTTGAGAAGGTAAAAACTAAAGAGTAAATGCAAACAAATATTTGATTTAAGTTTTAAAAAAAGACTAATATTATAGTTTTTTTAACCACTGTTTAAAAACTATAATGTGATAATTTCACTTATATTTGATAGCTACAAGAACTTATATCATCTTTTTACATGAAACTAAAACATCTATTATTCCATATATTATTTTTAGTAACATTAAATACAGTATTTAGTCAATTAAGTACAAAACACTTTATACCTCCAATAACTAGTCAGGGAAACGATATCTCAGAACAATATATTTATATTTCTACACCAAGAAATGCAAATATCTCCTTTAGTATTAAAACTGTTGGAAATCCAGACAATGATTATGCAGGTATCGTTACAAACGCAAATCCTTTCCTATACAGAATAGTTCAAGATGGTGAGGACCCTGGAGATCCATCAGCTAATTTAGATGTTGATGGAGATTCTCAATTAGCAATATCAGAAAATTTATCAAATACAATTATAAAAGATAGAGGTTATATCATTGAAGCTAGTGATGTAATTTATGTTTCCGTAAGATTTAGATCATCCATTCCAAATCAATATCAGGCAGGTGCTCTTGTTAGTAAAGGGCTTTCAGCTCTTGGAACAGAATTTAGACTTGGAGGAATGGCAACAGAGAATAATAATTCACCAGGTGGATTTTTAACCTATACCTCAGTAATGGCAACAGAAAATGATACCAATATTACTTTTGGAGATTTTCCAGCTGGAATTTCTGTTATAAATCATTCAGGCTCTACCCCTATAACTGTAAATTTAAATGAGGGGGAAAGCTACATGATTGCAGTAGGTTCAAATAATGGTGGTACTCCAAATGATTTAATAGGATCTTTAGTTAGCTCAGACAAACCCATTGTTGTAAATTCAGGGTCAGGTACCGGAAGTTTTGCAGATGGATCTAGTGGACGAGATTTTGGAATAGATCAAATTGTTGACTTTTCAAAAGTAGGTAATGAATATATTTTTGTGAAGGGTAATGGTGGTGCTAGTGGTAATTCATGGGAAAATGTTTTGATTGTGGCCCATGAAGACAATACAGATATCTTTATAAATGGAAATTCAACAATAGAGGCTACAATTAATGCAGGAGAATGGTACGTTATAGAAGGTGGAAGTTACAATACTAATGGTAATATGTATGTTCAAACTTCAAAATCTGTATTTGCTTACCAAGGTATTGGTGGTCAAGTAGGGAGTGTTCCAAATCAGGGAATGTTTTTTGTCCCCCCACTTAGTTGTGAGAACAGAGGTGATGTAGATAATATTGCTAGCATAGACCAAATGGGTAATGCAACCTTTTCAGGTGGGGTTTCAATTGTCACAAATAAATTAGCTACAATAACTATAAACGGGCAACCTATTTCAGATTTTTCTCCTGATGGTCCCTACAGTGTTGATGGGAATTCTGATTATGAAACTTATAAGGTTGGACTATCAGGAAATGTATCAGTTCAAAGTTCAGGTGAACTTTATTGTGCATACTTTAATCAAAACGGATTTGCAGCCTCTGGAAGTTTTTATTCAGGCTTTCCCTCACCTCCAGAAATTAATTTAGAAACTAATGTCTCTTCTTTAGGAAATTGTATTCCAAATGTTACACTTCAATCCTTAAATACAGACTTATTTGATTCTGTTGAATGGTTTTATGATGATGGAACTGGATTTGTGAGCACTGGAAATATTACAGGAACTATAGTTCCAACTGAACCTGGAAATTACAGACTAACAGGTACACTAGTTTGTTCTGGAGCAACTTTTGAATCACAAGTAATACCTGTAAGTATTTGTCCTGATGATCTAGATAATGATCTCATTATAGACAATATTGATGTTGATTTAGACAACGATGGTATCTTAAATTGTGATGAGTCTTTAGGAAATGTAAATCTAGATTTTAGTGATATCAATGCACCCATCCTTAATTTTCAAGATGGTTCTTTAGATGCTTCATATTCAACATCAAGTTTAATACAAAACGGTGCTTCATCAATTTCAGGAGATGGAACAAGTAATTTTACATCAATTGTTGACGCTGGAGCAACTGCCAATTTAATCTATACGCTAGATTTTAATGAGCCTATTAATATAGAATTTACTCAAAATGCATCAAATCCTCACACGATTACCAATGGAGAAACTTTTATTCTTAGCATAGGACCTAATACAAAAAATATTACATTAATAGATCCTGATAACATACTTCTAATCGATACAGATTTTGATGATATTTTTGAAGATGGAATTAATAATTTCTCAGCCTCAGAGGTGCGTTTTAGATTTAACCCCACACCTAACGGAACTACTCCATTTAAACTTGTAGCAAACAGTGTAAATCAATTAAATTTTAATCATATTTTAAATAATAATACAGATAACTCAACCTTTAACGGTAATATTATTTTAACTTGTTTTGGAATAGATAGAGATATTGATGGAATTGTAGATGCATTTGATGCAGATAGTGATAATGATGGAATAACTGACATTATAGAAGCTCAAGGAAATAATGTAGTTTTATCAGGAGTTGATACTAACTTAGACGGTTTAGATGATGTTTTTAACTCACCCGTAACACCCATTGATACAGATGAGGATGGAGTCTTAGATTATTTAGATTTAGATTCTGATAATGATGGAATCTATGATTTATTTGAAGCGGGGCACTCACAATTGGATACGGACTTAAATGGAACTATAGACAACGCCTCAACATCTGTTGGAATAAATGGTTTAGTAGATACTTTAGAGACTATTGCAGACAACTTCATTCTTAATTATACTGTATCTGATTTAGATGCAGATACCATACTTAGCTATTTAGACCCTGATAGTGATGGAGATGACTGTAGTGATGTTATTGAAGCTGGGTTTACAGATACAGATAATGATGATGTTATTGGTTCCTCTCCAGTTTTAGTTGATGACCAAGGAATAGTAATAGGCATTACTGATGGCTATACAATACCTAATAGTGACTATAGTGTAGGGGCACCCATAGTATTAAATACTCCTTTTGAAGATGTTATATTTTGTCAACTATCTACTTCCACGATTACTATTGATTCTACCGCTGACACCTTTCAATGGGAAGTTAGTACTGATAATGGAATTATCTGGAATCCTATTGTAGATAATACAATCTACAGCGGAGGTACTTCTTCATCATTACAAATTACCAATATTCAATTATCATTAGATAATAATTTATATAGAGTATTTTTACAAAGAGCAGGGAATAGTTGTGATGACACATCAAATTCAATAAAATTGACCGTTAATGCTATTCCTACCCTACTTTCAACTGACTTTGATATTCAGCGTTGTGATGAAGATCGATCTGGTTTTGTTAATTTCGATTTAATTGCTGATCAAACCCCTCAAATACTCAACAGCTTAGATCCAATTTTAAATCCAGACCTTACAGACTTTGAAGTACTGTATTTTGATACTCTTGCAGATGCAGAGGCTAATAACACTGC
>CALKFR010000081.1 GCA_938084555.1 uncultured Flavobacteriaceae bacterium
ATTAACCTTAATGAAATACCTAAAGATAAGATTATCATAGGTAAAAAAGGTAAATACTTACCAATTACGATTACACTGAACGACGAAGTTGATCAGTTTGGTAATCAAGGTCCAGTTATAGTGGATCAAACTAAAGAAGAAAGAGAAGCTAAAGTAGCTAAGACTTATTTAGGAAATGTAAAGGTTGTGTGGACTAACGGAGACAATGTGGATGCGGCTCCAAGAACAGATCAACCACAACAAGCACAAGTACAAGCAAAACAAGAGGTAGAGGACGATTTACCATTTTAAATTAAATTAAATGCAGACAACAGAGATCAATGGATTCTTGATTGATACATTCAATCAACATGGTCTAGTTGAGAAGTCACAGGGGATTTGTCCTTTGTGCTCTCACGATAGACAACCTAAAAATCAAAAGGCCAAATGTGCGTCTTATGATTGGGAACGTGGTCTCGGTACTTGTCACAATTGTAACACATCATTTCAATTACATACGTACCAACGTAAAGGTGCTAGTGAAAAAGTATATGTAAGACCTACAGAGACTACATATCAACCACCGGCAACTAAAGTAATTGGATGGTTTGAAACAAGAGGAATATCTCAGAAAACCTTGATCGACTTAAATGTCGGTGAAGGTTCTGAGTATATGCCGCAAACCGGTAAAACCGAGAACACAATAAAGTTCAATTATTTCATGGGCGATCAACTTATTAATGTTAAGTATCGCGATGGCAGAAAGAACTTTAAATTATATAAGGGTGCTGAAAAAGTATTTTATAATATAAATAGCATAGTAGGTTATGAGTATTGTATTATAACCGAAGGTGAAATGGACGTGCTAGCTTTACATGAAGCCGGTATACCTAATAGTATATCAGTTCCTAATGGCGCTACATTAAACTCTAACAATCTTGATTATCTTGATAATTGTATAGATTATTTTGAAGATAAAGAAAAAATAATATTAGCAGTTGATTCAGATGAGGCAGGTCAAGCACTACAATCAGAACTAGTTCGTAGACTAGGCGCTGAAGTATGTTATTTAGCATCATTTGATGATTGTAAAGACGCTAATGAATATCTACAAAAATATGGCAAAGAAAAATTACAAGAGCGTATTACAAAAGCAAGACCAGTACCACTTGAAAACGTTACAACATTTAAAGATATTGAAGACGAGGTTACAGATTTTGTGCGCAATGGTTTTAAGAAAGGATATCAAATTGGCTTGGAAAACTTTGATGATATTTTTTCTACATATACCGGGCAGTTTATTACTGTTACTGGGATACCTAGTAGTGGTAAGTCTGATTTTGTTGACCAGATGGTTGTAGGTTACAATCGTAACTATGGTTGGAAAACAGCATTTGCATCACCAGAGAATGCACCGACCTATTTACACGCTCACAAATTGATGCGTAAAACATGGGAAGGCATGCCAACAGCTGCTGATATACATAGTGATAAATGGAATAAAATAGCCGATCATTGTAATGCTAATTACTTTCATATTGATATGGAGCGTTATACATTAGAATCCGTTTTACGTAAAGGAGCTGAATTAGTTAAACGTAAAGGTATTAAATGCTTAGTTATAGATCCATTTAATAAAATAAGAGATGTTGATTGTAAAACAGAAGACATTAATCGTTACACAATGGAGTACTTAACTAAGATTGAAGTTTTCGCTAAAAAGTTTGATGTACTAGTATTTGTAGTTGCTCACCCAACTAAAATGTATAAAGACAAAGATGGTAAAATGGAAGAACCTACTATGTATAACATAAAAGGTGGTGGCGAATGGTATGATGCTAGTTATCACGGTATATTAGTTCACAGAAACTATGAAGAAAAAACCGTTAAAGCAAAAATACTAAAAGTTAAGTTTCAAAACCTAGGAGAAAACGGCGCTGAGTGTCACTTTAAATGGGAACACAAGTCTGGTTGTTTTATTCCTCATGAACCTATATCAAATAATGAACCTATGCCATGGGAGTAAAAAAGAAATCAGTAGGATACCAATTTAATCCTGATGAGTTCAAGGCATATCACTGGTGTATAAACAATGGAATTTATATATCACCGTTTTGTAAAGAAAACTTTACATTTTGGCATATAGACATAGAAATAAATAAAAAAATAAATAGATCACCACAGGTTTTTAATCCAAGAGAACTATGGGAAACAATATTTAAATATTATAAATATTATTATGACAAGTATAACAAAAACAAAATTTAAAAATGCTAATGAGGCTTATGAATATCTTTTAGACGCTGCTATAGTTAAAGGTGTTAAATTTGATGACACTGTTGCTATGTTTAATATAGGTTTTTATATTGAAGATCCTCAAGACAATCACATAACAAATAAACAACGCAAATGGAGCTTAGAATATGCAGAGGCAGAATGGCAATGGTATTTATCTGGTGATCCTAATATTAAAAAGCTTGGTGAATTATATGGTAAAATACCACCTATATGGGAGCGAATGGCTGATAAGTATGGTAATGTTAATTCAAACTATGGTTATCAATGGAAACGTAAAGCTCAGATAGATTATGTTTGCAATAAACTTAAAGAAAACAATAATACTAGACATGCAGCTATAAGTATATATGATGCAAAAGAATACGATAAATATAGTAAAGACACACCATGTACATATGCTGTTCAATTTACAATCATAAATAAACAATTATGTATGTCTGTTTATATGCGTTCTAATGACATCTGGTACGGTTTCTGTAATGATCAATATCAATTTTCATCATTACAAAAAATGATTGCAGACAGACTGTCTATTGACACGGGTTGGTATTATCACCATGCACATAACATGCATTTGTATAACAATAAACTTTAAAAAATATGTATTATTTATATCACATACCAGGTAAAAAAATAGGAGTTACACGTAATCTTAATACTAGAGTAACCCTTATACAAGGATATAAGGAGAATGAATATGAGGTTCTTGAACAGTCAGAAGATATAGATTATATATCAGACCGTGAAATAGAACTTCAAAAGTCTTACGGCTATAAACAAGATCTTCATAAATATAATAAATTAAAACCAATATTAAATCAAATGAAAATAAACGCAACAGAACAAACATCAACATTTGACTGCCCAGTAAATAAACTAAAAGGACGTCTTATGGATAATATAGGTATAACTTGGGAAACAACACATGGCAAATTCCATATAGGTAGGGATCACATAAATTGGATAATGGCAAATGTAAAAACATCTATGTTTGATAATGAAAGATGCTTTATATATAATAAAGCTTTTTATGAATCTTTTTTTAATCCTGAACATACTCCTTGTTCTGATCCAGAAATATCAAGGTTTAATTTAATAAGAGATTGGGCTAAACAAAGAGGTATAGTAGACAAAGGAAACTCACATACTCAATACGTTAAGTTAATGGAAGAAGCTGGGGAATTAGCAGAGGCTTTATTAAAAAAAGACAGAAAAGAAATATATGATGCTATTGGAGATATGATAGTTGTTTTAACAAATTTAGCAACTTTAGAAGATATGAAAGTAGAAGATTGTATTGACTATGCTTATAATGAAATAGCTAAAAGAAAAGGTAAAATGATTAATGGAACTTTTGTAAAAAACACATTATAATGAAAATAAAAACAGAAGATAAAATAGTTCAACAAGTATTAAGAAAAATGGACGAACGTAGTTTAATAGGCCAAAAAAAATATGGTGCAACTATGATGAAAGAAATAGAAGGTAGAGAAAAAGATCTTGATACTTTTTTAATTGATGTACAAGAAGAATTAATGGATGCTTTGTTATATATTGAAGCAGCTAGAAGATGTTTAACTGATGAAATAGAAGAATCTATGATAAATAGAATTAATGTAATCGGTCAAAACGGTAACACAGGAGAACATTATGAAAAAATTTTTTAAAAAGAAAAGCAGCAAAAGAGGTCCTGTAAGAGCAAAAAAAGTATTATATGATGGTATTAATTTTGCTTCTGGATTAGAAAAATATATGTATTGCGCTTTAAAAAAAGCTAAAATAAAAAATAAATATGAAGGTGAAACATTTGTTTTGTTAGCTGGTTTTCATTTTGAAAACGAAGTATATGAAAGATGTTCAAATGGAAAAGGTGATTATAAAAATAGAGGCTGTAAAAGAATATTACCTATAAAATATACACCAGATTTTATTGGAGATGATTTTATAATAGAAACAAAAGGAAGAGCTAATGAGTCTTTTCCAATGAGATGGAAATTATTTAAAAGACTTGTTATGAGCCAGTTTCCAAATGTAACATTGTATAAACCACAAAATCAAAAAGAATGCGACGAAACAATAAGCGTAATCCTTTCGAAGAGAAAAGGATAGCAAGAAAAATGTATGCAGAGCGCCAAATTGATAAATGGTGCAAATGGAGTTGGGAGATAAGAGGTAAAATAAAATACAAAGAATTAGTAGAACAACAAGAAAAATATAACTTTAAAATTTATGGATAAAAAAGAAAAAAGAAACTGGTCATTGTCAATAGGTACTTATCCTGGTTTATTGATTGGTGCTAGAACGTACGACGAAGCTGAACAAACAACACATGTATTATACATACCTTTTGTAGACATTGCGTTAGAAATATATAAATAATGGGATTATTTGATGAGCGCATAGCGTACAAACCGTTTGAATATCCTGAATATTACACAGAAGGTTGGTTAAAACAAGCACAAGCATTTTGGTTACACACTGAAATCTCAATGCAAAGCGATATAAAAGATTGGAATGAAAAACTTAACGAAAAAGAAAAACACCTTGTCGGGAACATACTTCTTGGCTTCGCGCAAACGGAATGCGCGGTATCAGACTATTGGACCCAAAACGTCGTATCGTGGTTTCCTAAACACGAAATAAGACAAATGGCTATGATGTTTGGATCACAAGAAACTGTGCATGCTGTAGCATATAGTTATTTAAATGAAACACTAAAACTAGAAGATTATGAAGCATTTCTTCACGAACCAGCAACGTCTGCTAGATTTGATAATTTGGTTGCTTACGACGGGGACAATCCTGTGGGTATTGCAAAAAGCTTGGCTGTATTTTCAGCCTTCGCTGAAGGAGTTAGTCTGTATAGTGCTTTTGCAGTTTTGTATAGTTTTCAGCTTCGAAATCTACTTAAGGGTATCGGGCAACAAATGAAATGGTCAGTAAGAGATGAATCATTACATAGTAAAATGGGTTGTAAACTATTTAGAGATATGTGTAAAGAAAACGATCAATTACTACATTTATGCAGAGAAGACATAGTTAATGCCGCTGAAACAATGGTAAAACTTGAAAGTAGTTATATTGACAAAATGTTTGAAGCTGGTGATATTGAAGGTATATCAGCTAATAATTTAAAACAATTTATAAAAAAGAGAGCAAATGAAAAACTTGTGGAACTTGGTTATATCGACCTGGGATCGTATTTCGCTTATGACAAAAAAGCAGCGTCTAATCTTGATTGGTTTTACCATCTTACCGGGGGCATCACTCATACTGATTTTTTTGCTATTAGGCCAACTGATTACTCAAAAGCTAATGAAGGTGAAGACTTCGAAGATATCTGGTAAGATAATAATAACCGAACAAGACATATTAGATGATTTATATAAAAGATGATTTTTTACCTCACAATTTGTTAAACGCTATACTAATAGATAAAGAAGAATATAAAGAACATAAAACTCCTGGAAAATCTTTTTGGGTAAAAGAACCTAGTTCAATTTTTATTGATTATATAAGTAATAGAATATCAGAAATAGAAGGTTGCAAAATAAACAATATACTTTGTTTTTTTAGAGAAGCAAAAAAAGATCAAGATAATGAATGGAGAATACATAACGATACTATTATTGAAAATCAAAAACCAGAAAGAGCAATAGTTTTGTTTTTATCTGAAGATAGTTATCAAGGTTTAAATGGAACTGCATTTTGGTCACATAAGGTTCATGGAGACACGTACACAGATGGCTCAGTAGATGATTTTAACGATCTTTTAATTAATGATAGTAATGATATATCTAAATGGAATTTAAAAACAATTATAGGCCATAAAAAAAATAGACTTATTTCTTATCCGTGTAATTATTTTCACAGCAAGTATCCAAATGAGTTTAAAAACAGTAGACAAGTAATGGTAATGTTTTATAATAAAAATAAAAATGAAATCACAAAAACAAAGTAAAATAAATTTAATACAAAAAAAACTTGAAGCTCAAAACAGAGTTTTAGAGCACATTTTAAAAGAGTTAACTAATGTTACAGATTTAGCTATAGGAACTCTAGAAACTTTAAAAATCATGGACAAAAAAGGTTATGAGAAAGCAATTGAAACAATTAAACAGAATATTATTAAAGAATCTAGTAAGACAGAAAAGACTAAGTCCTTGGAAAAGACTAGCGACTAGAGCTGGATACATGGGTGCTGGTTTTTTAATAGCAGCGCAATGGACTTTAGAACCAAGACTATATATACTTGGTTTTATTTGTGTAATGATACAAACAGCTTCAAGAAAACAATGGAATTTAGTAGCTTTAAATTTAAACGGTTTAATAGCTTGGACAAAACATTTTATAGGATAAAAATATGTGGAATAATGAATGGATTAAAGGAGAAGATTACCCAAAATGGGGAGATACAGAAGTTTATAAAAAAACAATATCTGGTGGATATTTACTACAAGGCGAAACTCCTCGTGATGCTTACTTGCGTGTATCTAAAACTGTTGCTAGAAGATTATATAAACCAGAAATGGCTGAAAAATTTTTTGAATACATTTGGAATGGCTGGCTTTGCCTTGCTAGTCCGGTTCTTAGTAATACTGGTACTGACCGCGGTCTTCCTATATCATGCTTTGGTATTGATGTGGCAGATAGTATACAGGACATAGGACAAAAAAATCTAGAGATGATGCTACTCGCTAAGCACGGCGGTGGAGTTGGTATCGGTATAAATCAAATAAGACCCGCTGGCGCTAAAATAACAGGAAATGGAACAAGTGACGGCGTTGTGCCTTTTTGTAAAATCTACGATTCAACAATACTTGCCACTAATCAAGGATCTGTCAGACGAGGAGCTGCATCGGTTAATATTAACATTGAACACTCCGATTTTGAAGAGTGGATCGAAATACGTGAACCCAAAGGAGACGTCAATCGTCAATCACTTAACTTGCATCAGTGCGCTGTTGTCGGCGATAAGTTCATGCGAAAACTTGAACAAGGAGATAGAGAAGCTAGAAAACGTTGGGGAAAACTACTTCAAAAGCGTAAAGCTACTGGAGAACCATATATCCTTTTTAAAGGAAATACAAATAAGAATAACCCCCCAGCCTATAAAGACAACGGATTAAAAGTACATATGACTAACATATGTTCTGAAATTACATTACACACAGATGAAAACCATAGCTTTGTATGTTGTTTATCATCATTAAATTTAGCAAAATATGAAGAGTGGAAAGGTACAAACCTTATTTACGACAGTATATGGTTTCTTGATGGGGTCATGGAAGAGTTTATACAAAGAGCTAAAGGCTTACGAGGTTTTGAAAACGCGGTTAGGTCAGCTACGAAAGGAAGAGCTCTTGGCTTGGGAGTTTTGGGCTGGCACACGTACCTACAAGAAAAAGGTATATCGTTCGAAGGTTTACTTGCTCAGTTTGAAACTAGGAAAATCTTTAGTCAGATTAAAATTGAAAGCGAAAGGGCTAGTATGGCACTTGCAGAAACTTATGGAGAACCTTTATGGTGTTCTGGAACTGGTATGCGTAATACTCATTTACGCGCTGTGGCTCCCACTGTTTCTAATAGCAAGCTTAGTGGCAATGTTTCGCCGGGTATAGAACCTTGGGCGGCAAATGTTTTTACAGAACAGACAGCTAAAGGAACCTTTATACGTAAGAATCCTACTTTGTTAAAACTATTAAGAAAACTTAAAATAAATAACAATGAAACATGGGATAAGATCATGGCTGACGGTGGTAGTGTGCAAAATATTATTGAGCTTGATGATGTTGTTATGGCGCACGAAACACCCGCAAAGGAGGTATTTAAAACTTTTAAGGAAATTAATCAACTAGAGTTAGTTAATCAAGCTGGACTAAGACAGCAATATGTAGATCAGTCAGTTAGTTTAAACTTAGCTTTTCCTAGTGTAGCAACACCAAAGTGGATTAATAAAGTTCATTTTGAAGCATGGAAAAAAGGTGTTAAAACCTTATATTATACGCGGACAGAATCTGTTTTAAGAGGTGATATTGCACAACAAGCAATGAATGAGGATTGTGTAGCTTGTGATGGTTAAAAAGTTATAACTATTAGTTATTGTAATAAAAAAAGGGCTCTCGTAATGAGGGCCCTTCTTTTTTAGGAACTTTAGGTATGGTACGCCTATTTTATTTTGTTCCTTGTTTTTTAAAGAAAATTATCAATTTCTTTTACAATACCTTTTTTACCAATATTTTTAGCTATAAATTTACCCATATTATAAAGACTTTTAGCTCCTCCTCCTAGTATTAATCCTAAACTACCTGAGCTTCCTAATTTTTGATTCATCATTTCTTCAGGAATATCTTTTAATAAACCTTGTTTATGTTGTTCTTCCGGTGTAATAGGAACACTTTCGTTATTCATTCTATTTCTAGTTAATTCAATTTCAGCTAATCTTTCATTTGTGCTGTTATCAGATACAAGATTAGATACTTTGTTTAAAATACCATTGCTTTCATCAACCGGGCCTGTTCTTCTTGTTATTAATTCTTCGTCTTCCATTTTTTTAAAGTTTTGATTTATATTTTCCGTCTGGAAGATATTTTATCATTTTATCTATTGTTTTATTTTTACTATTATCCATATTTGAGTTTCCAAAAGCGCCAACTACTGAACCTGCAAAATTATTAGTTAAATCTTCAACGCCTTCTAAAAAAGTATCTTTAACACTAGATTTGCCTTTTTTCACAGATGAATAACCAGCTTTAGCTTCGTGAGCAGCGCCTAAAACATTTGCCCCAAAAGCAGCTAAACCTCTACCCATTATAGAATTACCTAAGCCAAATGGAAGTTTATTTCTTAAGCTTTCAGTAGTGTATTGAGCAGTTGTAACATGTCTAGGCGCATCGTTATTATCGTTAGCACCATCATATCTATCTTTTATGTTAGTTACTGCTTTTTTCTTAGGGTTACCTAATTCATACGCTAATTTAGACTCTATAGTGCCTGGCGAATTTTTAATCTTTTTAAGTAATTTATAAGGATCTGGCATAATTATTTTTTTGTTTTTCTACCTGCTCTAGCTTTTCCTTTTATAGCATCTGGTATATCACCAATTTGATCTCCAACTTCTTTTATAGCTTTAGCAACATCTTGAAGTTCTTTTGCAGTAAGTTTGTATCTTTTTTTAATTTCTTTTACAGTAGCTATAGCTTTTTCATCTATATTAGTTTTGCTCCAAAGCAAATTCCATACGTCAATCCAATATTGTTTAGTTAATTTCCACATATTATTTATTTTTTTTTTAATTTAATCCATTTGTCTATTGTATATCCTATTGTTACTAATAATAGTACTACTTTTAATCCCATTTCTATGTTAGTAAATGTTGTTACTCCTAATGTTGATGCATTTATAATGTAAAGTTTTGCTTGTTGAATATCCATTTTTTTATATTGAGGCGTTAGTTATGTTACAGTATTCTTTATTAGCATCAAAGCAAGGACAAGATTTCGATGAAAATTCATTGTGCCCATGTATTGTAGCATTTGGATGCAGTTTTATTAATGTTTTAAGCAGCAGTAATAAGCTTTCTTTTTGTTCATATGTTCTAGTATCTTTAGCTATCCATTTTCCATTAGAACCACGTTCTGATTCAACGCCTCCAATATAACAAATTCCTATTGATCCTTTATTGTGGTTTTTAACATGAGCTCCTTGTTCATATATATTTCTACCATACTCAATTGTACCGTCCAATAAAACAACATAGTGATAACCTATACCTTTCCAGCCTCTTTTTAAATGCCATCGATTTATTTCAGCAGCATCTAAATTTCTACCCTCTTGTGTCGCTGAACAATGTAGTATTATTTTGTTTATTTCTCTCATTTTAAAATTCTATTTTATCAAACTTTAATGAATCACCAAAATTTATTGTATCAAAATTAAGGCCATCACTAGATTTATTGTTGTCACCATCTTCTATACCTAAGTTCCATTTACTATAACCAGCTAGCATAGCTAGTCTTTGCCAAGTTTCGTATTGAGTATTCATAGCGTCTTTTAGGTTTTCTGATTTTATATATAATCTATCTAAAGGTAAATTTATTGCCGCTGAAGTAATAGACGCTCCAGCTTGAAGATAATATTTGTTATCTAAACTCCAACCTAAATATTCTGCCTCTTGTTTATTGTATTGAATAGATTCCCAACCTTTCATTAACTTTCTTGCTTTTATACCAACCGGAGGTGAAACGTTTAAAGCTTCAACAAGTAGTTTTCCACTTTTATATCTACCTTTAGGATCAGCGTTTAATTCTATAGCTTTAGATACAACATTTTTAACAGCTGCAACAAATGCTCCTTTTAAACCAGAACCTCTAAGAAGAGTATCCATAGCTCCATTTACAGCTCTATACTTACCTGTATCATATTTTCCTTTTTCATCTGCATACTCATCATCATCTAGCCACATTCCAAACAACGCATTTTGTAAAAAGTTAAACACCATGTTTTGCAAAGCAGCATAATAAGTTATTTTAGCTACATTATTTCTCCAGTCACCTCTTCCTTTTGCTAAATCAACAACTGAATTTTTTATTATTCTTCCATATTGAAGCGGCGTGTTTTGAAAAGCCAAAATTAATCTACCTTGTATTGAGGCTTGAGTTTGAGATATTTTAGAAGGATCAGCAGATTGTTGACTTATTTCAGCTGCTTCGTAAAATTCTCTCATTGCTTGTGATTCAGCAGCGTCAATTTCTACACCTTGTTTAACTAAAGATTTTATTCTATTTCTATAAAAACTAGAACCACCAAGTGCTATTGCGAAACTATCAGCAAATCTAGTAGGCATAAAACCTTTCTTTAAAACCCAAGCTATAGCAGCTTTTGTTTTACCTGCAAATGTTTTGTTTCTAGGATCATTAACAACATCAATAAGTTCTGCTTCTTGAATATCACTAAGCATTCCTTCTCTTCTATTTGACAAGTAAGCTGATTTCCAAAGGGTAGTAAAATCACTCCAAAACTGTTTTTGATTAATAAAAGTTTTAGCAGCTGCAAACACATTGTTATCTGTAGTATTTATAAAGTTAGTTGCAGAGATTGTTTGTAATAAAGCAGATCTCATGTTAAAGAACATTGTAACACCAACAGATCCATTTAACCAATTAACAAAAGCGCTCTGTTCTTTTGGTTTGTTTTTACCAGTTTGCATTCTTTTTGTAATATCTTTAAGAGCTGTAACAAAATCCGCACCTAAAGCAGCTTCTAGTTTATATAAGTTTTCTTTATCAAATATTAATTCCTTGTTTTGAATCCATCTTGATAAAAACTTTTCTCTATTAGAAAAATTAAGTATATCTTGTATATCACTTAATACATTTCCTGAACTCCAACCTTTACTTGGTTCTATCCAGTTATTTTTCATTTTAGATATTTTTTCAAGATCTAGCGCGAAGCTTTTTAGTTTTGAGTTTTTTCTAATTATGTTACTTAAAAACATTATATCTTTACTATCTAAACCTGGTATTTCAATTCTATTTCTTTTCCAAAGATAAACTCTTAAAGCAGTGTCTAATGAAAAACCACTGTACCCAGAATCTTCTGCTAATAGTTTTTTTATTCCTTTGTTTTTCTTTAATAGGTTTTTAAAATCTCTATGTGCAACATTTTTAGCTTCAACCATATTCAACATACCCTCAGAATAAGGTTTTATTAAGTTATCGTTTAACCATTTTAATTGTTTTTCTCCTTTTTTACCTTTGCCAGAGGCTATCATATACATAAGACCTAAAAAATCTGAATCACCAGGTGGAAGCCACACGTTATTACCCCCAACAAGTTTACCTAAAATTCTACCTCTTTCTTCAGAAAAAACCTCGTCTACATTTATATTGTAGTTTTCTTCAATTATTTCATTTAACCCTTTTGAAAGGTTATTACTGTATTCGTTTCTTTCGTTATTTAAGCTAAATTTAATATCACCTGTTTCTATAACATTTCTAGACATTTTACCTTTCCAATTAGCGTTGTTTTTAAAGTAAAAATCATTATAACCTTGAGATATTTTATCTATTAAATAATAAGAAATAGCTTTGTCATTCATGTTGCCTAAATCAGGAACATTAAATTTAATAGCTTTTTTATTAAACTTTATAGTTTTTCTAGTTGCATCATCTATAGTTTCAGCCATAAACAATTGATCATTAACATCAGCTGTAGAAGATAAATAATCAGATCCTTTAGCGTTATTCAAAGAGCCGTTGTCTAAAGTAAATCTTTCTCTAAATTCTTTGTTAGAGTTTCTTTTTATATCTTTTATAGACTGTTTAAACTGCTTGTTTGTTAAAGTAAATTCATCAAAAACAATTCCTTGTTCATTTGCTTCATTAACGTTGTAGTTAAATCTTGATCTAAACATGTTAGCTAATCTTCCATATAATCTAGTTCTAGACTTAGCTTCAGAATCAAAAGTTATATTTTTTATATTAAACTTGTTTACAGCCTCTAATAGTCCATTAGCTACAATACTCATTACTTTAAAAGAATCACCAGTTCCTGATATTTCTGTTGATGGTATTGTTCCCGTAATAGTTTCTCCAAACCTATCAAAAGTTACATCTTTCATTAACGCAAATTGAAACTCATAATTGTCTTTTCCTTTAGGCATTAAGTTAAGTAAATAAGTTTTACCGTTAACAACAAAAGAAGCATTATACATTTGATCTGAGTTTGGATCTCCAGGTATCATACTACTATCAGACCATTTTAAATCTGCTTTAGTGTTTAAACTAAACTTAACACTAGGTGATTTACCTCTAGCTAAGTTGTTTAAAACTTTGTTTCTTATATTTGTGTTTTTAAGATCTCTGTATAAATCAACGTTTCTTTTAGATAATTGCTCTAAAAAAGCATCATCTCTTACTGCATTTCTAGCTTCTTGCAAAACAAGAACATCTCCAAATAATTCCATCAAAGCTGTTCTTCTATCAAAATAAGCAGTAGCCCATAATGTTTTACCTGTTCTACCTTGCTCTACAGGGTCAAAGCTGTTTAATAATTTTTGCTTATTGTTTTTAGCTAGCTTGTCTATTATTCTAGTAGCTTCGTCTAAACCAAAATAGTTTTGTAAAAAACTAGCAACATTTAAGTTTTTAATTTTTCTAGGTTTACCCTGATCATCAGAATCTTTAAGTCTTGGCGGTAATTTTTTTATTGCGTAAGTAGACTCACCTGTTACTGGATCAATAGGATTGTTTATAACATCAAATATTAATTTCCAATTATCAAACATAAAGCTTTCTAATGAAGAAGAATTTTTAAAAGTCATTCTTCTTGTTAGTGTTTGTGATAATATAGCTAATTTTTCTTTAAAGTTTTTAAAGTCTAAATTTTCAATGTTACGAGAGTTTAATATTTCTCTTTTAACTTCAGCTACTATAATTTTAGCAGGACTAACCAACTCAGAATAAGCTTCATATGTTTTAACCATTCCGCCAGACCCTAGACTGTATGTTTTAAAAGACTTTAATTCTTTTAATTCTTTAGCTTCAGCGTTTGTTAAGCTTTGCTTGTTTTCTAGTTCTAAACCTCTTTTTAAATCTCTTTTTTGTCTTTCTAGTTCAGCTCTTTCTTTAGGGTCAGAAACCGTTGCTAGTCTTCTGTTAACAGCTATACCAGGGTCATTTGCATCGAGAGCAAAATCACCACCAACTGGTATACCTTGTATCTCTATAGGTTTTCCATCTACATCTGTAAAGCCAAAATTAGGATCTTTAAGTAGTTCAATTAATTGATCTTGATCTTTTTCATAAGATTGTTTTTCTTGCTCTAAAACATCATTATCTACGTCTAAAATGGATGCTGTTATTCTGTCATCTATATCAGTTGTGTATTTTTGTGAAGTAACGCTACCTGTTTTAAGCGCTGCTTTCATTTTATTTCTAAGTTGAGAATTTATCCAACCATTTAAATTGTCATTTTGAGTTATAAGTTCTCCTTTTTTGTTTTTATAACCTTTTTCATCTAATTTATTTAAAGTGTTGTTTATTTCATTAGAACTTAAGTTATCATCTTGTAACTCTTTTCTTTTGTTTTCTCTAAGATTTAAAAATTCTTTATTAAAATTTCTTATATGAGGTAATAAAGCTATTTGAGTTTCTTGCAACATGTCTTCAGCACTGTAATCAGGTAGAGATCCGTATAATGTTTGAGCTTTAGAAAGTATTGGTGTTTCATATTGCTCTAATATTTCATAGAAAACTATATCATCAGGTGCTATGTTTGCCCATTTATTTTTATTATATTTAGAGTTTATAGTATTTTTAAACTCATCAGCATTAGACCTAGAAGTTGTTTTTAATGCAAATTTTTCATCAAAAGTATAATTATCTTGACTAACAGGTTCTTTAACCGGCTTTGGTTTTGAAACTTTCTTTTCATCAAGAAGTTCATTAGTTTCTTTTTTTAAAGCTTTTTTATCTACTTCAGCACCTTTTGTTCCTAATTTTTTAAATGCCTTATTTTTATCTAAAGACATAACTCTATTGTTCATAGATTTATTGTAGTCTTTTATAAAATTATAAACATCTCTA
Source organism: uncultured Flavobacteriaceae bacterium (assembly GCA_938084555.1). Lineage (GTDB taxonomy): Bacteria > Bacteroidota > Bacteroidia > Flavobacteriales > Flavobacteriaceae > Polaribacter. Next base: position 14,865 of record CALKFR010000081.1, read on the forward strand.
CCTGAACCAAATTTAACATCTCTAACACCTAGAAATTGTAAAACCTGTCTAAATACATCTGCTAATTTAGTAAAAACATCTTCATTATATGTAACAGCGCCAACATCTATAGCTTCAGAATAAAGAGTTAAAACTTCTTCCCACTGTTTACCTAGTTCTGTTGATACTTTATTATTATATTCAGACTTTGTTATTGTTCCAGCTTTTAAATCTGCTTCAATTCCAGCAATACTGTTTTTATAATAATTTATATAACCAGTAAAGTCTTTTAAAAACTTAGCAGGCAAAGCAGTTAATTTAGAATCATTATTAGAAAGTCTTTCTTGTATTTTAAGTATTTCACCTAATAAAGATTTACCTAATAATATAGCAGCTTCAGGATCATTTTTTATTGTTTCATAAATTAAGCCATGTAAAAATTCATGTTGTTTAACCCCTATTCTTCCACCTTTAGCGGCTTTGTCATTGTTTATTAAAACAATTTTTTTCCCATCAAAATCTATTATACTTCCGTATTGTTGTGAAGTAAAATCTGCTTTTTCAGGGGTATAGTTTAATTCGTTTATTAAAAAATCTTTAGCTTCTTGAACAGAATTAACTTCTTTCCATTCAGTATTAGTTATAATACCTTTTTTTATCGCAGCAGTTATTATTCCTGATTTTCTAGCAGTTAAATCATTATAATATACTCTTTGTATTTTCTCATCTAAAGCTTTTATTCTTTCGTCTGTAGCTGCATTAAAAGATTTGTCCTCTGTTTTACGTTGATTTCTTAGTTTACCAACTTCGTTAAGATCACCTAGTATTTCTTCAGCAGCTTGAGCGCTTATGTCGGTAGGCATTCTATTTATGTTGTTATTAAAAGCATCTATTTCTTGTAAAACCTGATCTGCTTCTTCTTGAGTATATATACCTTGATTAACTTGATCTGCTAATATTTTTTTAACTTTCTTTTTCTTATAAGATAACAAACTTAAATTGTTAAATCTATCTACAGCACCCATACCTAGTAATTGCCTAGCTGATTTTTTAGCACCTTTTACAGCTACCCCAGCGCCAGGCATTATTGCACCAGCAAAAAACGAAAGCACAGTAGTGTCTATAAAATCTTGCATAGACATAGTATCTTTCATTATTTTTTTACCAGCGGATTCATTTACTTGTTTGTTAACAACAAATGTTTCACCTGATTGCTGTATGTTTTCTTGAAAAACTTCTTTAATACCTTCACCACTTAAATTAAAAAGAGTTTTAGCGCCTGACGCTAACTTTTGCCCAAAGCTTCTAAAACCACCTTTAACGTATGCTTCTAAAGATTCTTTTATGTATTCGTTTTTTATTTTACCAAAAATAGCATCCGTTGCTTTTGTTTGAGGCGATATAGGAGCTGTTAAAGCATATAATATACCTGTTTGTATAGAAGCTATAGAAGCTAATTGACTTGCCTCTTGATCATTTATACCAGCTTGTCTAGCTTGCTTTAATGTTTCTTCGTATCCTCTAGAAAAACCTAAAGTACTTTGACCTATTATAGCATCAGCCATATTTTTTTTAATAGGTACTGATTTTAAAAAACTTCTTGTTTTTCCTAAAACACCTAATCCTTTAGTAAAACCACCAACTGCCCTTATACCATTGCCCATTCCTCTTGTTAAGGCTATTTGAAAAAACAAATCACCTATAACATTAGCACCAGCATCAAAAGCACCTAATACACTAAAAGAAGATACTTTTCTATTTCCTTTTCTGGCTTTAGTTCTTATATTATCTTGTTGTTCTTGTGTTAAAAAAGGAGTTGCATTTAATTTATTAGTTGTATCTATTATTTGGTTATTAGAATCTATAACATATTCAATATTAGTTTCGGGATCTAAATATCCATAACCTATAGCACTGACGTATCTACCAAAAGTATTGTATTTAGTACCAACAACACCTATTTCTTCTAGAGCTAATTCTGTTCTGATACTTTCTGAAACACCTTCAAAAAAGTCACCAGGCAATAAACCATATGTACTTGCGCTAAAACCTTCTATAGCACCACTTAACCCGTTCCAACCTTCACCTGCTAGATTTAATAAAAATTTACCAGCACCAATATTACCGCCATCTTCCAGTAGTTTTTGATACTCTATTTGGTTTTTTTCGTCTTGTTCTTCTAGTTTTACAGATATTAATGGAAATTCTTGTTTTATTAAGTTTTCATAATCTTGTAATAAAACATTTTCATTGGAAATATTAAACTTTTTATTTATAGTCTTTGGATCAATACCAGTTTGTTTTTCATACATCAACTGTTGTTGCTTTATGTCTCTCTGAAGTTGATCGTTAACATATAAGTTTAAGTACTGTAGTTTTTTTGCTTCAAGAGCTAGTTCTGGTTTATAATAATTACCATAATTTCTCTTATCCATGTCTAACTCTAGAAATCTTTTTAAATCTTTATCATAACCTTTAGCTTGTAAAAAACCTCCAAAATCTCTAGTGTTTATATTTCTACTTGAAAGAGCATTATTGTCGTACATTTCATCAACAAAAGAAGTTCCTTCACCTAGCATTTCAGCTAGTTCTGGAGAATACATTTTCATTCCTTCGTTTACCTGCTCATTTTCAGCAACATATGAGTCTTCATATATATAAGGTTGATTTAATTTTCTTAAATCAATGTAACTGTCTATCTCGCTATCACTTTTAGACTGAAAAGCACTTATTTTTCTTCTAGCTCTGTTTTTTTCATCATCACTTACTAGTTGCAATACAGATATAGCTTCAGGACTTTCTTTATAACCAGCTATAATTAAATCATCTTCAGTTATAAAATTATTATCTACAGCAGCCTGTATATTGTCATCATCAAAAAAAGGTTGAGAAGCCATGCTGTCTCCATATCTTTCGGTAGGTAATAAATCTTTTTCATTATACTTACCAAACTGATTCTGTAAAGCACCTCTAATATTGCTACTTTGTTGTGTTATACTTTCTGGTAAACCATATAGATCTTCTTGACTACCTGTTGGTAAGTCCAAAGAAATAGTTTCCGAAACTGATTCCGTATCTTCTTGAGGTGCGAACATGTTGTTCTGAGGCGTTGCATTTGCACCCGCTGCATTGCCCCCAGCTTTTTTTGTAGCTCCAGGATTATTTGATAACCACATTACTATTTGATTTTCAGGATATCCAGTAAGATCTACTTCTTCTCCGCTTGGTAAGATATATATTTCCATGTTTTATTATTTAATTGCTTTATCCATTCGCTCAGCATATTCAACTAAAGTTTCGTCTGTTCTTTTAGGATTTGCACTCATCCAATCTACTTGTTTAGCTCTTTTGAATAACACTGTTTCATTTTGAATAGCTTTTCTTTCACTTGATGTTGTGTTATCTAAAGCAAACTTAAGTCTTTCTTCAGCGCTTTCAAAATCATAATCACCTGCAAACACTGGTTTGTTACTTATTATTTTATATAAACCTTCTCTAGGAACTAATTTATCAAACGCGCTTTGAGCACTTTCACCTTCATTTTCATAATGCTCTCTATTTGTTGGTGATCCTTCAAAATCAGCATAAGGTGTATTTAACCAAACGTCAAAAGTTTGATCTTTTGTCATATATCTATCGCTTGGTCCTGTAATTTTCATTAAATTATCAAGAGTTACACTAGTGTTACTTTGATTGCTATCTCCAGCACCTAATAAAATATTGTTATAATATGTGGTTCTATAACCTATATTTGGAGTTTTAGGTGTAGGTGCTTTAGGTTGAATTATAGATCTACCACTAGAAATATAATATCTACCTTGCTCGTCTACTTCTAAACCAGAAACTCTAGCTTTTAGTATTTGATCAAACAACACTTGCTCAAACTGTTCGTCTGTAGGTTGAACATTTTGATATTCATTTTCTATACCCTCATTTAACTGTTTTAAATCTATATTCCAAGCATTAGCTGCTTGTTGAACGTTTCCATTAACACCTTGAACTTTAGATTTTAATATACTAAGCATGTCATTTCTAACAGCACCAACATCTAGGTATCTTCTAATTTCTTCTGTTTTTCTAGAATCACCTGTACTAGTATTAATTCTGTCTTTATATATTTCTTCTCCAGCCCAATATTTATCAGCAAACTGACCATTTGCTTTTATTATACCTAGTCCATCATTATTAGGCGTTCTGTCTGCTGGCTTCATTCTTTCTAAACTTTCAGCAACTATTTGAGGTACATTAGATACAAATTCAAATTCTTTTCCTTCTGCGGTTTGAGCGTTCCAAGCTCTAGCGCTAATATATTTTTCTCTATACTCACCATCAATTAATTCGCCATTTTCTGTTCTAGTAGGTTCGTTTCCAGAAATCTTAATCATTATATCATTTTTTTCTTCATCATAAACCATTTCAAAATCAGCTTCATAAACACTACCTATTGCGTTAACAAAAAATTGATTGTTAGCTATTTCTTCTGGTGTGCTTCCAATAATGGTTATATCTTTACCTATTTTAGCAGCGTTTTCTCTCCAATATTTTCCGGTTGCAGCAAAGTTTGCTGTTGCTGTTTTAGTTAAGTTTAATAAATCGTAGTAATCAGTTATAGCCTTTTGCGCAGATACTCTTGCTTCCTCGTCACCAAATTGAGTTTTTAAATAAATCTGAGCATCTGTAGCAACTCCTATTCTATCATTTAAAGTTTTCATTAACTCATCTTGAATAGCGCTTGTTTTAGGAGCTGTAGCAAGTTTATTCATTTGCTCTAAATTCCAAATATCAGCATTAGATTGAACACGTTGCATGTTCTCTATAATTCTACGTTGTTCGTTTTCTTTTTTTTCCTGAGCTCTTCTTGCTTCCTGCTCGTTTATTTGTGCTCTTTGAGAGGCTGCAGCATTGTTATTTGCTATCTGCTTAGTAAATGCACTAGCGTATGTATCTCCTGTTATTCTTTGTGGATTTTCGTATGCTCCAGCCATAATTTATTTTTTTATTAATTATTTCATGAAAAGTCCAGGAAGTGAACCTATCATATTTTGTGCAGCGCCAAATTTAGCTCCTTGCGCCTGACCATAAGCAGCTTCCGCAGATCTTTGATCAGCAGTTGCGTTGTCTAACATACCTGCTGCTCTGTTTAATTTTTGATTTTCTCTATTGTCTCTAGCGCCAAACATAAACTGTTGACCCATTACATCTGCATTTTGTAACCTCTGTTGTTCAGACATTACTAACTGTTGTAGTTTTTCGTCACCTTGCGCAACTAGTCTTTGGTTAGAAGCTTCTTGCATTTCAAGACTTGCTGATATTTGTTTTTTACTAGCTAAAGCAGCTTGAGCTAATGCCGTAGCTCCACCTGCGCTCGCACCTGTTGCTCTTAATGTATCTAAAGTATTAGATAAACCAATTTCAGCTTGCTCTGCTTGAAACTCAGCAGCTTGTGTAGCCACCCCTAAATTTGCATAAGGATTACTAAGGTTTCCACTAAGATCCTTAACATTAGCATACGGATTTATTATAGGTTGTCTAGAATCTTCTAAAGCCCTTAACTCGTCTTCAAGACGTTTTTTCTCTGCTCTTGCTCTGTTTCTTTCACCTTTTGCTGATTTTTCTGCTTGATTAGCGCCTACCATTCCTAAGCCAGCTGATACTACACCGCCGACTGCTGCTGCTACTGCTGCCATATTATTATTTTTAAATTATTCTTTTTATCATTTCGTGTGATGGAGTTTTGTCAATTGTCCACCCTAATTTTTTATGTATCTTTAACAAGCTATTGCTTCTGCTTATTGACATTATACATTTTTTACCAGCGTCTTTAACCATTTTTTCTACAGTTTCTATTAAAAACTTAACAGCAAAGGGTCTTGCTCTTTTATTTCCTTTTGGATCTGATATAACCCAATCAAACCAGCACATACCAGAGTTACTCCAATATATAAAACCAGCTACTATAGGTTTACCTTCATGTTCAATCATTACTCCACCAGTGCCGTTGTCTGGTAGTATATCTTTGCTTACCACAGGCCAACCCCAACCAAGCCACCATTTTTCTAACATGTTGTAATCTTGTTCTAGCAAAGTTCTTGCTTTTAATTTCATTTAATTTTATTTAATATGATGATTCTTTAAATTCTGTAGATATTGCAAACAATTCATTGTTTCCAGTATCTTTAGTATTTGATGCTGTAAATTTAACCTCAGCAGTGTATCCTTTTATTCCAGATATAGAAGCGCCATAAACAACTTCACCAGAACTATCTGCGCTTGTGTTAACTAAATTAGCAAAGTATTTATCTTCTTTCTTTTTAAATTCATTACTAAACAATGAGTTTTCAAGATCAGCTAGTGTTAAAGGCATTGTATATGCGTTTATAAATCTAGCAGTGTCTCCAGAGTCTGTAGATATAGAAGTCATCGCCCAGTTTATACCTCCCTCATAATTTATAGTTTTAAAACTTTTAATAGTAGATGGCTGTTTGTTAAATATACTAGTAACAGTTGATTCATATGTATTACCATAAAAAGTTGCTCGAAGCACCGATTCATTATAATGTATATATATTCCACCAGAATTAGTAGAATAAAAATTACTTTGAAGGCTTATTAAGTTATAAGGAACATAACTATACCTACTAGTCCAACCTTGAGTTTGTTCATCAAAACTAAGTGTCTCAGGCGTAACGCTTAATGTTTTATCTTTTAAAGAAAGAGTATAACACTTGTTGTGAATATCCCAACCACCAATAGCTAAAGGATCAGGTAATGTATTAAATTTATCTCTAAAAAAATCATACATACCATAACTTGATATTTCTGTTATACCATCTTGAGACAGTCTTAAAACAGCTCCTTGATTAGCATCAGTAAAATATTTTCTATATCCATATACAGCAAAGCTTTCAGGATTTTTGCTTATACCCCACTCCCCAGCGTAAGGAACTATAGCGCCTATAACAACATTTGATGTTGTCTGCATAGGTACTCCTTCTTGAGTATAAACAGCATCTTTATCTATTAAAGCTCTATTTACTTTGTTTTCTTGAAATATTATTAAATTAGTATCTTCAGCGTAAAGCTTTTGTATAGTACCTTTTGTTGGATCTACAGATCTTGTTATGTCTTCACCTGAAGGAAACTGATTAGACTGATTTACGCCAGTTCTAGAGTTTAATATACCTGAATATATAATAGAGTTTCCTAAAGACTGCTGAGAACTATCATCAGATCTTAAAAATGCTCTAGGAGATAAACCCGTTTGCACGTTGTTATAACCACCTCTTATTCTAGCTTCTTCTACAAACCAATTGTAAGAAGCTGAAATAGGTCCTTGAACTAATTTCTTAAGAACGTATGTGTTATAGTATTTTACCGGGGTTACAATTGCCATATTATATTATAATTACTTATTTTTTATATTAATTACCTATGTAGTTACTGGAACAGGTGTTATGGTTGGATTTACGCTAGGTCCACCAGCTCCGCTAGGTTCATACCAAGGAGGTGATATAGGACCTTCATAAACAACACCAAAAGAGTTAGCTAATATAGTTGCGTTTCCAGCTGACTGTGGCGATGTACTAGCTATAATAGCAGCATATACATTATTTGCATATGATCCACCTTGCATTGTTAGTTTTACACCACCACCAATAATGCTAGATCCAGAGCAATCAGGTAATCCATAATTACTAGCTTTTCCACCAGGTCTCATACCAGCAGTCACAGCGTCATCAAAGTCAGTTTGAGTTACTCCAGCAGAACTAGCTGTAAAAGGAGATAACATCGCAAATTGGTTTAGTGTACTTGAATTACCTTGATTACCATTTGAGACCACAACTGATTGAACAGCTCCATCAGCATTCAACCCAAAAGAAGCACCTGTATCATCTGTAAAAGAAGTGGTTCCATCTCCATATACACCTCTTACGTTTACAGCTTGAGCTTGACCTGTTTGTTGTGATGCGTTACCTATTGTAACCTGTACGTATAAATACACTGTGTTTGATGTCCAGTTTTGTATTTGGCCAGTCCATCTTGGCGCTCCACCTTGTGATGGGTTTTGAAGCGTACTATTTGAAACATCACTTCCATTACCATTAGTAACTCTTCCTGTTGCATCAATTCCACTTAAGTATGGCGTAGCAATAACTTGACCAAAAAATAAAGACGCACCAACATTATAACTTATTGTTGCTGAAGTATTAGTAAGTCCTAAAGTGTCTGTTAGTCTTAAGTTTATAAGATAACCTTTATTAGCAGTGTTCATTGGCCCATTTGATTGACCACCAGTACTATTTAAAGCGCCTTTTAAAACAAAAGTTAACCAATCTGTATTTGGTATAACAAGTTGTTGTGTTACCGATTTTTGGGTACCAGTTGCCACCTGTATGTAATCACTTATTAATTCACCATTATCAGGAATTACTGTTGTTCCTGCTGTTGTTAAATCTGTTATTGTTATTTTATCTACTTCCCATGCGTTTCCATTTGGTGGGTTTAATTCAAAAGTAGATCCAGTTAAACTAGTTGTATCACCTAAACTATATGCTTTTGCAGAGCCGTTTCTACCTTTGTTAGACTGTTGAGTTGTGCTCGTTGATGTGCTAGGTTGAACAATGTCTACATCAAAGTTAGTAACTGTTGCACTGACATTTATTCTATCTATAACAGGAGCTACATTTTCTAAATCTATTTCTAAAGTTTGAGTAGATGTTATTCCATCTTCTTGAACAAATGTTAAATTAAATTGATATTTACCTCTCCAGTCTACAAAGAAACCAACCTCAGCTGATGAACCAGCATAAAACCTATCTGCTGTAACTATTCTAAAGCTACCAACGGAAGAGCCAGCTTCAATATTAAATTTTGAATTTTGTAAAACAGTTGTATCTAAGGTTCCAGTATCTGGTGATTGATCAAAATAATTATAAACAGTGTATGAAGATAAACTAGCAGTAACAACATTAACACCACCGGCTGTTGGAAAAAAGTCGGTTGTTATTATTGTACCTACTTGAGCTGATTCAGGAAAATTAGAAGTAAAACTAGATATTCCTGTTATGTTAGTATTTTCATTAACTAAAGATTCATTTAAATCAGACACTAATTCTGAAGTAGAAGACTCGTAAAATATTTCTAAAGGAGAAACATAAGGCGCGGTTTCATAAACAGCTAAATACATGTCTTCTGGATATGGAAAGTTTCCATCACCTAAAACAGGTAATGTGTATTGATCTTCTGTTATTCCTATTGCTTTTTGTGTTGATACTTGAAACAACACAGGTTTAGTATTGTAATTGTAAATAGCAAATTCATTAACATCTCCAGGTGCAGCGGGACTTGCTGGTTCCAAACCAGGGAATAAATCACTTACAGTACCCACTAAATCAACTTGGTCAGCTGAAGGCACAGGATCAAACTGTCTATTACCCGTTTTATAAATGGTACTAGTTATAGTATTAATATTTGTTACTCTACCAAATAAAGAAACATCACTAGTGAATTGATTCTGCAGAGGTCCTACATCTTCTAAGTTTCTAGGTATTTTATTTATATTATCTGTTATAAGCGTAGAATAAGCTGTGTCTCCCTGCTCTTTTGTTTCACCTTTAATTGGATATCCATTTATTATTCCCGGTAGATATACATTATAGTAGTCTTGTTGCTGTTGTTTAGTAGCAAACTTATAACCATAAAAACCATTTACATTTATATCATAAGTTACAAATGTTTTTTCTTGACCAAATATACTAGGTTCAGGTCTGGTACCAGGTGTGTCGTCAAATAAATAATTAGTAGCAACTTCTTCTTGTGTAAAAAACTCTACAGCTCTAACACCGCTTGCATCACTCAATGCAGTTACGCTTGTTATTTCTGTGTAATCTATGTATAAACCTCTTAGTTTTTTTCCAACAGCATAGTAAGTAGCGTATTCTGTTGGCCATAATGGAAATAAAGGTCTAAGTGTACTAGAGGCAGCACCTGTTTCATACTTGTATAAATTTTCAGCTGTATATAAAACTTCAAATTTAACAGTGCTACCTAAAGTAACACCTGAATTAAAACTTAATGTAACTCCATTTGACAAGTTTGAAGAAAAGTTAAACGTTACAATTCCTGTTGAAGAATCATAAGAAGTTACAGTTGTTCCAGTAGTTATACCTGTTCCTGTGACTGTAGAACCTATAGATGGCTCATCAGAAGAAGGTGTTAAGTTTATAATACTGTAACTTGTACTTGGATTACCAGTTACGTTTGTAGTCTCTCCTGTTAGTGTTGGATAAAAATCTATATCAGTATTTATACCGTCTTGAGAAATAGTATATGAACTAGGGCTTTGTAACACCCAACCATTTCCATTATCTATAAGAACATTAAAAGTGTTAGCTGCATTAGTTGCGTCGGCATATAATATTACTGTATCAAAATTAACTTGTGCTAAGGTTGCAACAATACACTGTGTTCCTATGCTATTAAAATAAGGATATAATGCACTAGGCGCGCTTCCTGTTTTAATATCAACTGTATAATAATTTCCTTTTGCATAAGCACCTGGATAACCAGCAACGCCGTTAGCGTTTACGTCTTCAGGTATTTGTTGTAAATAATATAAAGCTAAATTATCACCTTTCCACGGTTGAACATCATTACTGAAACTAGCTGCTTTATAATCATAAAAATAATTAGAACCAGGCTGAGGATCTCCATTAGCGTCTAATAATCCATCATAGTTAGATAGTATTATATCTGTTTGTCTACCGTATTTATCTGCTAATATAACACCAACTTGATAGTTTCTGTTTTGTTTTACAGAATGTTGAGGATATTCAACAAATTGTTGTGCGCTTTTTTCAGTAACATCTACGTAGTAATCTAAACCAAGAGGTGCACTATACCCTTCTAAGTAATTAGAATACATTATTCTATTACCTGATGTTTCTTGAGCTAATGCTCTAACAGGTACTTTATCATAAACTCTTACTGATTGAGAAGCGGGTAGCGTTCTAATAGCATGCCTAGATTCGTAAGAATATTGATATATGTTTGTATATTTTAAATTAGTTATAAAATTAGCATCAACTTTTATGGTTTCTATAACTTGATAAGCCTGCATGTCAGACTGTTTAAATATTATATCTAAAGATTTTATTTTATATTTATTAATTATATCTACACAAGGTAATTCTATATTCAACACAGCATTGTTTATAGAGTTTTGCATAAACTCTACAACAGTAGTTATAAATGCTAGATTTTCATCATCATTAACAAATTGACCTTCTTGGTATGGTATAAAAACATCTTGACTAAAAGGTGAAACAACAGAATACTCGTTGTCATCAAATTTAAATCTATATGCAAACTTTACAAATTTATCTTTAATGTAATCAGGATCGCCTGTCCAACCAGTATAACCAGCATCTTTTATAACTCTTACAGAGTAACCATCTATTGTACTTCCATTTGTTTCAACGGTAACACCTGCGCCAGAAGGTGGAACTCTAAAATACGAATTGCTACTAGTGTCAGATGCCCAAAACCTAGCTTCGGTTGTTAAGTTTGTAAAACCTAAAGCTGTACTAATAGTTGAATTTCTATATCCACCTGGTAACGCGCTAAATCCATTTAAATCATTTCCAGGATTATCCCATAAAAATTCACTTTTATATGGTGACGATAAAGTACCAGCAATACCAATTATTTGACTATATTCAGTAGCTGTTGGTATTCTATGACCAATTGGTGCTAAACCTCTAGCGTCAAGAACAGCCCATTTATTATACAATAAACCATACGTAACTCCATTACCATTGTAGTTAGCGTAGTAACACCATCTACCTTCTTGATTTGTATCAGCATCAGCCCAAGCTGTTTGTGATGTAGCCTCGGGTATAGCGTCACCGTTCTTATATCTTTTTACAGCTAGATTAGAACTACTTATAGAATATATACCTAATTCAACCACAGCTGGATCAGCCGCGTCAGACATTGTAGAAGGTAATAATACATCTATAAAAGGTGGTGCTTGCTCTGAAGCATTGGCTCTTAAATTTAAAAATTCAGGTGGATTAAGCGGAGCATATTTAGCAACAGATATTTGATCTTCGTTAAAATAATAACCCAGCGGTTGGTCCACATTTATTTTTCTTGGTTGATTTCTATTATCAGTAAAGAATAATTGGTTTTCAATTAAACTAATACCTTCCATTCTACTTCCAGAGCAAAAATTTAAAAAACTACCTGATACTAAAACGTTGTTAGTGTTTGTTCTAGTTTGAAGAAAACCAATAGTACAAGTTGCGGTTAAAGGAGCTTTTATAGCGCAGTTAGTATGGTTTGTTCTAAAATAATAAAGTCTATTATTAGACTCATCAGCATAGGTTCCTATAATACTAAAACCAGTTGTCTCTCCAACAGCTGTAATATTATTACCTAATATAGATTCAACAGCGCCAACATCACTAGATTCTGATCTAGAAACAGCTATGTTTAAAGCGTCTCTATACTCGTTATTTGGAATTAATCTTTCATCTAAGTCTTTATTCATTTTAGACTTAATGAAATTATTTTTAGCTTCTGCCATTTAATTTTAGTGTTTAATCCATTTAGATTTACCTCTCATTACTTGTGATATTTCATCAAGTTTTATATTTGACAACCTTATTTTAGTATTTCTTAATTTAGATATTTTATCTTTTCTTAATCTTTGTACTACATATTCTGGTTGATTTATTCTAGTAGATATTAAAGAATATAGTATAGAGGCATACATAGCTTCTTCTGCCATTTTAGGAACTCTACTATCTAGATCATAAGCTAATCCATCTGAAATATATTCAAAAACAATTAATCTACCAGCTAAATTGCTTGAAAAAGAAAGTTTGTTTTCTCTTTCGTTTATATTAAACCAACCATTTCCCTGTGCTGTTTGTGGATCAAGACCATATAGTCTTCCATATCCAAAGCCAAAAAGACCTTCCCAGCCATAACCATATTCGGACTGATCAGCTGAATTAGGTATAGCGTTACCATCTAAATCTGTTAAAAGTCTAGAACTAGCAGTGTGCCATCTTTCTTGAGTTATAGAAGTTCCTTCTAAATCATTTCCAAAATTATCCTGTGTTGGAATACCCTCTGAATCTTGAGCTTGTGTATAATAAGGGCTTATAGTTAAGTTATTTGTTGGGTAAATGATATGCTTAACACCTAAGGCGTCAATCCAAGAGCATCTTACATAATTAACATAATCTTGAGGTATAACTAACGTTAAAGAATCTGGTATAGTTAGTTCAGCTGATTTAATGCTTTTTAAGGTATCATAACTAAATTCTTGCATAGCTCTTTTTGCAAAAAATATAATATCACTTCTTTTTGTATTAGGTAGTAATTTGTCTTGACCAACGTATCCAACTGAAAAATTGTTTATAATATCATTTAGTTTTATATATTGATAACTACCGTAATTATCTTCTACGGTTTGACCATAAGCTTTTTCAGCTTCTGTTTGACCATATTTACCACCGGTTAATATAGTTAACTGCACAACAATATATGCATTGTTGCCTGGGTCAGCTGTTAATGTTATTGTCTTATTGTTATTACTAAGAACAATCTCTGTAATCCATTCAGACCACGAACCAGCCATGCCGCTAGCACTAGTGTATACCTTAAAATTATTTAAAGCATAATCAGGACTTGTAGGATTCCAACTTGTAGCACTACCTAAAAACAGTGGCGTGTTAAAGTCTGTTATAAATTGTTGACCACCCACTCCTACAGCAGCCCCTCTAAAACCTTGAGATCCAGCATAGTATTGCTCGTTATTCTCAGTTATTAGTCCATTATTTTGTGGTTGTATAGCCATGTTATGTTAGTTTCTTTCGTTTTGTTTTTCTTGTTGTATTTCAGC
>CALKFR010000082.1 GCA_938084555.1 uncultured Flavobacteriaceae bacterium
CTATTTTAAATAATATTAAAACAACTAATCATTTTATAGCCTCAAATAAAAAATACTACGAGTTTGTTTTAAAAAGTATTCTAAACAAATTAAATATTAAATAGAGTTTACATGAACTCAATTAATAAAAATAAATTTTACTGATTAAATTTTTGCCTGATAGGTGTATAAATCATAATACCTTCCTTTAGCTTTAATTAATTCGTTGTGAGTTCCTCTCTCTGCTATTTTACCACTTTCTATAACTAATATTTGATCTGCTTTTTTTATGGTACTTAACCTGTGTGCTATTACGATAGTAGTTCTATCCTTTACCAATTGAGCCAAACTTTTCTGAATTAAGGATTCACTTTCTGTATCTAAACTAGAAGTAGCTTCATCTAAAATAATGATTTTTGGATCTGCTAAAATAGCTCTTGCAATGGCTAAACGTTGCCTTTGACCTCCTGAAAGTTTAACACCACGTTCTCCTATGAGTGTATCTAAACCATGTTCAAATCTACTGGTAAATTCATCTACATAAGCTGCTCTAACTGCATTGTCTAATTCAATTTCAGTTGCATTTGGTCTTGGAAAAAGTATATTTTCTCTTATGGTTCCTTCAAATAAAAATTCATCTTGTAGTACAACTCCAAGATGTTTTCTATAACTAGATAGTTTGATTTTAGATATGTCTTGATGGTCTATGGTTATGGTACCTGAAGTTGGGTTTAAAAAAGTAGCAGACAATCCTGCTATTGTAGACTTACCAGAACCTGAACTTCCTACCAAAGCTGTAACCGAACCAGGTGGTACATGAAAATTTATATTATGTAATACCTCTTTTCCTTCCTCATAGAAAAAACAAACATTATTAAATACGATATCTCCATCTACTTTTTTTAATGACAAAATTCTTTTTTCATCATCTTCCTCAGCCTCCATATTCATAAGCTCTTCTGTTCTATCTAACCCAGCTAAGGCCTCTGTTAGTTGGCTTCCAATATTACTCATCTGAACTATTGGTGCTATCATAAAACCTAAAAGTAGCGTAAACTTCAAAAAATCTCCAGTTGTTAGTTGGCCTTCAATCATAAAATACCCTCCTATTCCCATGATTCCAACAGATGCTAATCCTAATAAAAAAGTTGAGGAACTTGTCATAACTGCTGTAGCTGTTAAACTTTTCTTCACATTTTGAAACAACAAATCTACCCCTTTTTCAAAAGTTTCATTTTCTTGATCTTCTGCATTAAATGCCTTTATTACTCTTACTCCTGCTAAAGTCTCTGTTAATCTTCCTTTAACCTCAGCATTTATTTTTCCTCGATTTCTAAATACAGGACGAATGTATTTAAATGCTTTTAAAGCTATAAAACCAAAGACACTCACTGGTAAAAAAACAAATAATGTCATCCAAGGATTAATTTGAATTAATAAAACCAGAGAAATGATAGCAGTAATTAAACCTCCAACTAATTGAACAAGACCAGTACCAATTAAATTTCTCACCCCTTCTACATCGCTCATAATTCTTGAGACCAACGCTCCTGATTTTGTATTATCAAAAAAACTAATTGGAAGTGATAAAACTTTCTTTTGAACTTGGGCTCTTAATTCTGAAATAAGGTATTGAGCTTGAACACTTAGTATTCTTGTTAATAAAAAAGAGGTAATTGCTTGAATCAATAGGGCAAATCCAACAATCCACAATAAATCATATAAAGAATTCATATCCTGATTTGGGTAAATATCATCCAATAAATCTTTTGACTTTAGTGGTAGAACAAACCCAGATAATCTATTTATTAAAATTAAAAACAATCCTATAAAGACCAAATTACGCCTAGGCCAAATAATGGTTTTAAAAGCTTTAGTTATGGTGACTTTTTGCTTTTTTTTATTTTTTTTCATTTAATTTATTTATGATATAAAAGTAAATGACAAATGGTATGCAAAACAAATATTAAGTATCATATTAACAAAAATATAGCAACCTTATTTTTTATATCATTGTTATAAATCTATTTTAAAAATCAAATAATTATGAATTTTCATTCCATATAAAAACTATATTAGCTTTATGGATATAGAAATAATCACCAATCTTCTTTCAATTTATTGGCATCTATTTTTATTGTTTTTTGTTATTGCTATTCTTTATTCTTCTGTTGGATTTGGTGGCGGATCAAGTTATTTAGCAATTTTAGCACTCACGGGAATCATTTTTACACAAATTAGAACCATTTCATTATTGTGTAATATTGCTGTAGTTAGTTTAAATGTATTTCATTATCAAAAAAAACAACTCTACGACTGGAAAAAAGTTATTCCTATAATATCTTTTAGTATACCTTTAGCTTTCATTGGTGGATTTATTGAGGTGAATAAGCATATATTTTTCATCTCATTAGGATTCACACTTTTACTAGCGTCAATTGTGATGTGGTTTAATAAGAAAATTGTCTCAAAACATGTAAATACTAATCAGATTAATCTAACAAGAAATAGTAGTTATGCTGGTATCATTGGTTTTCTCTCAGGCATGGTTGGAATAGGCGGAGGAATCTTTTTAGCTCCATTGTTACATCTAAGACAATGGGATACTCCAAAAAGAATAGCAGCCACTGCCAGTTTATTTATATTATTAAATTCTATTAGTGGAATTATAGGGTATTCTCTAAATTCAGGAATATCTATAGATTTGAATCTTACCATTATGCTAATCATAGTGGTTTTAATAGGTAGTTTTTTAGGAAATAGAATTAGTAGCCTATTCCTGACACCAATTCAAATTAAAAAAGGTACTGCAATATTGATCGCTTTTGTTAGTATTCGAATCTTAATAAAGTATCTTTTATAAAATTAAGAAAAAATTATATAACTAATTAAAAATCAATTTGTTGATTTTTAAAAACAATTAAAATATGTTTAATTTATTAAAATTTTGAAATTAATAAAAAAAAATATATATTTACATATGTTAATTATCTACCCTCTAAAAAAAAGGTAAAGAATTTTTAATTCTCTTAAAACCATTAAATTTTATATTTGATGGTTTTTTTAATAAGGAAATAACCTAACCATAAAAAATTCTAATCCAAAATTTCAGATATACTATTTTGAACTCTTTGTTCAATAATCTGTATAATCCTTTTATTAATTTCTGAAGAGTAATGGGTATAATAAGTATATTCTAAAGAAGAAAAATGACCAATAATTAGTCCTAAACTAATATTCCTGAAGGATGTATCTTTATGGTAAATTGATTTAATTTTATTTTTTGTTTCTATGTCTGAACAATTTTGCAAATCAACCTTTCTTCTTTTTAAGTAGTTTTTAAAGGAAGCAACTAATAATAGATGCTGCATTTTTATGATTGGTCTAATTGTACTGTTTTGAAAACTCTCTATTTCAGTAGTTTGGTCTTTAACTAAATTTTTAATTATGGGTCGTTCTTTTTTATTCATCTAGTAATTGATCAAATTCTAGTTGGTAATCATATTGTAAATCCTCGTGTAAGGTAGCTATAGCTTTCTTTATTAAAATTATTTGTCTATTGTAAACATTTAATAAGCGAGGGCTTTTAGATATTGAGGGTGATATCTTTTTAAGTTCTTTACAAAAGTGTATTAATAACTCTACTTCTGTCTCCTTTTTTTTTGAATAACGAATGTACTTTTTGGTAAGCCTTAATATTTTACGTACACTCTTTCTGATATAAAAAAAACTTTTTGTGTTAATATCATTGAAAAGAAGCGTGATATATTCGTTTACGTTATAAATGTAAGTTACCTCATCTTCTGCATCAAATAATAAGTATGAAAGTAATTCTTTATTCTCTTTCTTGAACTTAGACAATTTTAAACATAATTCAATTAATTCTAGAGAAGATTTATAATGTAATTCGTCTTTAATTTTTTTAATGGTTACTGGTTTCATTGAGTAACTATTTAAAAACTGTTTAAAAAGGAAGTCGTATTTTTTTCTATTCTTTCTAGAACCTTTGAGGTATTTGCTTTTATAAAAACATCCCCAGTAATTTGCTCATATAATTCTATATAACGATCAGAAATTTCAGCAATTTTCTGATCTGACATAGTAGGAATAAGATCTCCTTCTTTTCCTTGAAAACCATTTTCTATTAACCACTGACGAACAAATTCTTTTGACAACTGTTTTTGAGGCTCATTATTATCTTGTCTTTTTTGATAACCATCAGCATAAAAATAACGAGAGGAATCTGGCGTATGAATTTCATCAATAAGTACTATTTCACCAGTTGCTGTTTTTCCAAATTCATATTTTGTATCAACTAATATTAAACCACGTTTTGCAGCAATTTCGGTTCCTCTTTGAAATAATTTTCTTGTATAATCTTCCAAAACCAAATAATCTTTTTCAGATACTATCCCTTTCGCTAAAATATCTTCTCTAGAAATATCTTCATCATGATCGCCATTTTCAGCTTTTGTTGATGGGGTAATAATCGGTTCTGGAAATTTGCCATTTTCTTTAATCCCTTCTTTCATGGAAACACCACATAAAATTCTTTTACCAAGTTTATATTCTCTAGCTGCGTGACCTGATAGGTAACCTCTTATGACCATTTCTACTTTAAAAGGTGAACATAAATGACCAACAGCTACGTTTTCATCTGGATTAGCAATTAACCAATTAGGAACTAAATCTTCTGTTTCTCTCATCATTTTTGTGGCAATTTGATTCAAAATTTGCCCTTTAAAAGGAATTTGCCTAGGCATAATTACATCAAAAGCTGATAATCTGTCTGAAGCAATCATAACAAGTAATTTATCATCAATATTGTAGACCTCTCTAACTTTGCCCTTGTAGACCTCTTTTTGTTTGGGGAATTGAAAATTAGTTTCGTTTATGGTATTCATAAAAGTTTTTAAATAATTGGAAAATGCAAAAATAGTTAAAGAGTATTAAAATTAATCTGTTTCGATACCTTTATAAGCACTAATGATACTTTTTACCAAACGGTGTCGTATCACATCTTTGTCATCTAAATATATTTGAGCAATCCCTTCTATATCCTTCAAGGCTAATAATGATTCTTTTAATCCAGAAATTTGTTTTCTGGGAAGATCTATCTGCCCTGGATCACCATTTATAACAAACTTAGCATTTTTACCCATTCTAGTTAAAAACATTTTCATTTGGTTATGGGTGGTATTTTGGGCTTCATCTAAAATTACAAAAGCGTTATCTAGTGTTCTTCCTCTCATAAATGCGAGCGGAGCAATTTGAATGACACCTTTTTCTAAATGCGATTCTAATTTTTCATGAGGTATCATATCTCTTAATGCATCATAGAGTGGCTGCATATAAGGATCTAATTTTTCTTTTAAATCTCCTGGAAGAAATCCTAAGTTTTCACCAGACTCAACCGCTGGTCTTGTTAAAATAATTCTCTTAACTTCTTTTTCCTTCAAGGCTTTTACAGCTAAAGCTACAGCAGTATATGTTTTTCCAGTTCCTGCAGGGCCTACGGCAAATAACATATCATTGTTCTGCATCATAGAAACCATTTTTCTTTGATTTTCTGTTTGAGCTTTTATAGGCTTACCGTTAACCCCATGCACTAAAATATCTTTTGCTTTTACTCCGCCAGACTTTTCTTCTTTTCCTGTAGATGTTAAAATTCTTTCAATACTATTCTCGTCTAATTTATTATATCGATTAAAATATTTTATTAGCATTTCTAAGCGCTTTTCAAACTCATTAAGAAGATCAAACTCTCCATAAATTTTAAGTTTTGATCCTCGAGCAACTATTTTAATTTTTGGAAAATATCTTTTTAATTGCTCAATAGTGCTATTATGTGCTCCAAAGAAATCTTTTGGATTTATTTCAGTTAGCTCAATGATGCGTTCGTTCAAATGTTTTTTTGTTTATTAGTTATTATTAAATAATACAATCTAAAAATAGTGAATAAATTTTCAGAAATGTTTAGCTTTGTGTGAAATTTTTAAGCAACTTTTACACATTTAATTAACAGCTAATATTAATGTCTATAATAACATTAACCACTGATTTTGGAACAAAAGACCACTTTGTAGGTGCGGTAAAAGGGGCTATATATTCAGAATTACCAAATGCTAAAATTGTTGACATTACACATCATATATCTCCATTTAATATCACTGAAACTGCTTATATTTTAAAAAATTCATACAAAAGTTTTCCTGAGGGAACAATTCATATTATTGGGGTTGACTCTGAATTAAGTGAAACAAATAAACACATTGCATTAGCATTAGATAATCATTATTTTGTTTGCCCAGATAATGGTTTAATTTGTATGATTACTAAAGATATTAAACCAACTAAAGTTGTTGAAATTAATATCCATGATAGAATTGAGAGCAGCTTTCCAGTGTTGGATGTTTTTGTACAAGTGGCTTGTTTTATATCTAGAGGTGGAAATTTAACTGTAATTGGAAAAGAAACATCAAATTACAAAGAAATGACCGAAATCCAACCAAAAATAAGCCAAGATCAAAAAACAATCACAGGAGGTGTTATCTACATTGATAATTATGGAAACATAATTAGTAACATTAATAAAAAACTTTTTGTTGAAGTAGGAAAAGGAAGAAATTTTAAAATTTCTGCTGCTAGGTATACTTTTACAAAAATAGTTAACAAATACAATGAAATACTAGGTGAAAACCCTTCAGATTCACGTCAATTTGATGGAAATAGATTGGCTTTATTTAATTCAGCTGGGTATTTAGAGATTGCTATTTACAGGAGTAATTTAAAAACAGTTGGAGGAGCCACTACATTACTTGGATTAGATTACAGAGATACGATAACTATAGAATTTACTTAAACAAATTTTGGAAGGAATTGTAACGATAAGTTTTCTTAAAAAAAGCACATAGAAACTTTCCCTTCTAATTTTAATAAAAGAAAAGAAAAAAGGTATTACGATTAATAAAATGTTTCGATAAAAAATAATATTAATGCTAGCAATATTAAAAAAAGAATTTAATTCATTTTTTACCTCTTCAATTGCCTATTTGGTTATTGGAATCTTCTTGTTGGTAAATGGATTGTTTTTATGGGTATTTAATGATGAATTAAATATTTTGAATGCTGGTTTTGCAGATCTTGCAAGTTTTTTCTTCTTAACACCATGGTTGTTAATATTTTTAGTACCAGCAATTACTATGAAAACATTTTCAGATGAATTCCATACTGGAACTATCGAAATTTTAAAAACAAAACCTATCTCAAATTTTCAGATTGTCTTAGGTAAATTTTTTGCAGTTGTATTATTAATAATAATTGCTATAATTCCAACCTTTACTTACGTATATTCTATTGCCCAATTGGGGAATCCTATAGGAAATATTGATTATGGAAGTACTATTGGATCCTATATTGGCTTATTTTTATTAGCCAGTTCATTTGCTTCAATAGGAGTTTTTACTTCCTCTATTTCAAAAAATCAAATTACTGCTTTCTTAATTGGAGCTTTTATAACATTCTTTTTCTACTATGGGTTTGATGCGATTTCAAATTTATTTGGAAATTCATCTTATAGTATAACATTATTTGGAATGAACACACACTTTAAAAGTATAAGTAGAGGAGTATTCGATACTAGAGATATATTTTATTTTATAAGCATAATTGTCTTCTTTTTATTCCTAACCAAACAAAAGTTAATGAATGAATAAAAGAGTAAAACATATTTTATATTTAGCTACACTATTAATTCTACTTAATACTACAAGCCAGAGAGTCTACAAAAGAATTGATTTAACATCAGACAAAAGATATACATTAGCTCCAATTACTAAAGAAGTAATCAATAAAATAGATAAACAGCTGCTTATCAAAGTCTATTTAGAAGGTGATTTCCCCTCAGAATTTAAACGCTTACAAATCGAAACTAGACAATTTTTAGAGGAATTAAGTGCTCACAACACACTAATTAAAATTCAATTTATACGTCCAGACAATCAAAGAGAAAAATTAATAAAAGCAGGTATGATTCCAAGTCAATTAACTGTAAAAGAAGATGGAAAATTATCTAATGCTATTATTTTTCCTTGGGCAGAAATCTTATACAAAAATAAAAAAAGTAAGGTTTCCTTGTTAACAAATGGAACTGCAGAATCTCAAGAAGATCAGTTAGAAAAAGCTATAGAAAGTTTAGAGTTTTCTTTTAGTAATGCCATTTATAAACTTCAAGAAGAAAAAGAAAAAAAAATAGCTGTTCTTTCTGGAAATGGTGAATTATCAGATATACAATTGTATTCTTTTTTAAGTGAAGTGACCAAAAAACATAGATTGGCGAAATTTACATTAGACTCTGTAAAAACCAACCCAAAAAAGAGCTTAATCGATCTTCAACAATTTGACCTTGCTATTGTAGCTAAACCAACACAACCTTTTACAGAAAATGAAAAATTAGTCTTGGATCAATATATAATAAATGGAGGAAAAACACTTTGGATGATCGAAAACGTTCAGGCAGACACAGATAGCTTGTATAATAATGGTAGCATGTTAGCTTACCCAAGAGATCTAAATTTAACTGATTTTTTCTTTTCATATGGATTACGATTAAATGCAACTTTACTTCAAGACTTATATGCAGCTAAAATTCCTTTGGCTACTGGCAACATAGGAAACAAACCACAATTTCAAAATTTAAACTGGTTTTACCACCCTTTGGTTTCAGGAAATCCAAATCATGCCATAACGAAAAATATTGCCCCAGTTAGGTTAAGATTTGCAAATCAAATTGATACGCTTAAAAATAATCTAAAAAAAACACCTCTGTTAGTGAGTTCTATGCTAACAAGAAAAGTAGGAACACCTGCTATTATAGAACTTAAAAGTATAGCTAACGAACCGAAAGAAGAAGACTATTCATATGGATTTCAGATTGTTGGATTATTAACGGAGGGCTTTTTCACTTCTGTTTACGCCAATAGGGTTAAACCATTTAACATTAATGATTTTAGTAAAAAAAGTATTTATAATAAAATGGTGGTTATTTCTGATGGAGATATCGGAAGAAATCAAATTAAAAAAGGTAAACCTTTTGATTTGGCAGAAGATAAATGGACTGGAGAACGGTTTGGAAATAAAGAATTCTTATTGAATACAATAGATTATTTATTAGATGATAATGGTTTAATTGAATTGAGAAATAAAAACATTCAAATTAATTTATTAGATAAGAAAAAGGCATACCAAGAAAAAACATATTGGCAGTTTATAAACATTATTTTACCTTTAATGGTAATATTAACATTCGGTCTAGTATTTAAATATTTGAGAAAAAGAAAATATTCTTAAATATCTAACAAATTATCATGTATAAATTGATAACTCAATTCTTTTTGTAGTTTTTTAGAACTGATAATTTTATATTTCAATTGTGAATTTTCCTCAAATACTGGAATTTCAAAATTCAAGCTATTTCTCGCATTTGTATAAAATTCTCTTCTAATAGGGTGATCGTTAGAACAGGCATTAAATGTTGTATTCCAACAATCTTGATGAATAATTTCATGAATAATTTCTATACAGTCTTCTAGATGTATCATATTTACAAACCCATTAGGTTGTGGTATTATTTTACCATTTTTAAACCAACTTCCTGGATGCCTACCTGGGCCAAATAATCCAGCAAAACGAATTATGGTTGTTTCAAAAAAAGTATTATCTCTAAAAAGATTTTCAATTTCTGAAAGAGGTGTATTCATTGTTACAGTCTCTTCAGTAACTATAGAATTTAATGCTGGGTATACAGAGGTGGAGCTAATAAAAATAACTTTCTGAATCGGTGAAATTTCTATTTGTTGAATCAATCGTTCATAGGCATCTATATTTTTTGAGGTTATGGCTATCAAAAGAATATCTGATGCTAAGAACAAATCAAATTCTTCAAATTCGGTAATATCAATACAGTAAGATTCAATTCCTAAAGATGCTAATTCTTCAATTTTAATCGCAGAGGTTGTGGATCCTTTTACTAAAAAACCGTCATTAATCAAAGAAACTGCCATGGGTTTTCCTAACCAACCGCATCCAAGTATGCTAACATTCTTCATCGCAACAGTTTTCATGCTTTACAAATTTGCAACTCAATACCGCTAGTAATGCTCCTATAATTGGAGCTAATATATATAACCAAAGTCCTTTAATATTTCCCGAAACAATATTTGGAGCAAGTGAGCGTGCAGGATTCATTGATGCATTAGTAATGGGTCCAGCAAAAAGTGCTTCCAATAATACCACAGAACCAATAGCTATCCCGGCCATCATTCCAACTTCTTTACTTCCTGTGGAAACATTAATAATAACAACCATTAAAAAAAATGTAAGTAGTAATTCTAAAACAAAAGCTCGTCCAATATCAACTGAGGGGATAGTAGCACCCAAAAGTTCACTTTTTGGGAACAACCACATCAACAATAAACTGGCAGCAAAAGCACCTGCTACTTGAAAAAATATATACTTGGGAACTTCTTTCCAAGAAAACTTTTTAGCATAGGCAAATGCAATAGATACTGCTGGATTAAAATGAGCTCCTGATATTTCTCCAAAAGCATAAATCATTGCCATTACAATTAAACCCCATGTAATTCCTATTCCTACATGGGTTACATCCCCACCTGTAACCTCGTTAATAGTCATGGCACCGGTTCCACAAAAAATCATCGCAAAAGTGCCTATAAATTCAGATATATAATTTTTCATTTAAACTCTTTTTATCTAATATTGAACGCTATAATACAAAGATACATTTGTTTAGGTTACCTTTTCATTAAGTTTTACCTTGCAAATTCATTTTTTTAATCCTCATCATATGAAAAAAATTATTTTATTATTTACTAGCTTTTTAATTTTTTGTTGTTCAACCTCAGAAACAAGCATAAACAAATTGAATGAGGAAGAAAGATGGAATTACAGAGCTGAGAATATAGAAATTATAAGAGATGACTTTGGCATTCCTCATATTTATGGAAAATCAGATGCCGATGCTGTATTTGGAATGTTATATGCTCAATGTGAAGATGATTTTAATCGTGTAGAACGAAATTATATTTGGGCAATTGGTCGTTTGGCTGAAGTTGAAGGAGAAAAAGCCTTGTATAGTGATGTAAGAGCTAACCTATACATGACTAAAGAAGAGGCAATTTTAAATTTTGAAAAAAGTCCTGAATGGCTTCAAGAACTTTGTGTTGCATTTGCAGATGGTATTAATTTTTACTTAAAAAATCATCCAGAAGTAACTCCTAAGTTAATAACTCATTTTGAGCCATGGATGCCCATGTATTTTAGTGAAGGATCTATTGGAGGAGATATTGAAAGGGTCTCTACTGAAAAAATTAGGGATTTTTATGAACCTCAAACAAATCAAAAAAAATTAGCACTTTCTGACGGATTAATTCGATTGAAAGATGACGAACCTAGAGGCTCTAATGGTTTTGCAATAGGTGGAGAAAAAACAGCCTCTGGAAATGCCATGTTATTAATAAATCCTCATACCTCTTTTTTCTTTAGAGGAGAATCTCATGTTGTTAGTGAAGAGGGTTTAAATGCTTATGGAGCTTCAACCTGGGGTCAATTTTTTATCTATCAAGGCTTTAACGAAAAAACTGGATGGATGCATACCTCTACAGGTACAGACATCATTGATGAGTTTAAAGAAACAATAGTAAAAACTAATGATAAAACACACTATAAATATGGAGAAAAAATGCTTCCAATTGATTCTATTGAGGTTTCATTAAAATATGCTACAAATACAGGAATCTCCTCAAAAGACTATACTTTATACAGAACTCACCACGGACCAATTACTCATGCTGAAGGTGATTATTGGATATCAACTGCACTAATGTGGAGCCCTATAAAAGCATTGGAGCAGTCGTTTACAAGAACAAAAAAATCAAACCATGATGAATTTCATGAAATGATGAATATCAGAACAAATTCCTCAAACAATACAGTTTATGCAGATGCAAACGGAACCATCGCCTACTATCATGGAAATTTCATTCCTGTAAGAAATGAAAAATTTGATTATACAAAACCAGTAGATGGTAGTAATCCAGATACAGATTGGAAAGGATTACATAAGTTAGAGGAAAATATTTTTGTAAAAAATCCTCCAACACATTGGATACAAAACTGTAATTCTACCCCATTTAGCTCTGCAGCAGAATACAGTCCAAAAAAAGAAGATTACCCTAAATACATGTCTTCTTTCCCAGAAAACTTTAGAGGTATACATGCAATTCCTTTATTAAAAAAAGCAGAAAACCTGACTTTAGAATCATTAATTAAACTTGCTTATGATCCATATCTCCCCGGAGCAGATAAACTTATATCTGGATTAATTGAAGCTGCAAAAAAAACACCTTCACAATCTAAAAATGCCAAAGAAGCGATTAAGATGTTGGAAAAATGGGATTTTAAAGTCTCTATAAATTCAATAGAAATGACCTTAGCACAATTCTATATTAATACCTACCATAAATCGGGAAAAATTCCAACGATGTCTTTTGGAAAAAGAACCTCAAGATTGGTTCGTTTTGAATATATGAGTGT
>CALKFR010000083.1 GCA_938084555.1 uncultured Flavobacteriaceae bacterium
AGATGTATGGAGAGATACGACAGAGAAGGACGCCCTTATCGGTGTATCAATGACAGGAATCGCGAGTGCCGCTGTGCTGCCGTTGGATATGAAGGCCGCTGCAAATATAGTAAAAAGAGAGAATACAAAGACAGCTAAAGCTATTGGTATTAATCCAGCTGCAAGATGCACGACTGTGAAGCCTGCTGGGACGACATCTCTGGCATTAGGAACTTCATCTGGTATTCACGCATGGCATGCAGATTATTATACACGTAGAATCAGAGTTGGTAAAAATGAGTCTATGTATAAATACTTAGCAGCTCATCATCCTGAGTTAATTGAAGATGAATTTTTCAGACCTCACGATACAGCTGTAATTAGTATACCACAAAAAGCTCCTAAAGGTTCTATACTTAGAACTGAATCACCGTTTGATTTACTTGAACGTATAAAGAAGGTAGCTACAGAGTGGGTTAAACCTGGCCATAGAAAAGGATCTAACACTCACAATGTGTCAGCTACTGTTAGTTTGAAGCAAGAAGAGTGGGATCAAGCAGGTAAATGGATGTGGGAAAATAGAGACCATTATAACGGTTTATCTGTACTCCCTTATGATGGTGGTACGTATACTCAAGCGCCATTTGAAGATATAAGTAAGGTAAAATATGATATGGCTATGGCTCATCTTAAAGATGTTGATCTTAGCAAGATTGTAGAAACAGAAGATGAAACAGATCTTGCAGGAGAATTAGCTTGTGCAGGTGATAATTGTGAAATTAAATGAAACGATTAGCTATAATAGGTGGTATTGGCATGATGACTATGGCTGGTACTAATATGATTTGGCATAAGCAAAAACCAAGCTTTAATCCCAACACACTTGCTATTGCAAGCGGCGCTTTTATAGTGTCAATAGGTATAACTTTTAAAATATGAACTATGTGTCCATTATGCTTAGGCGGTATTTGTGAATACTGTAACAGTTAAAATAATAAAAGGGGAGGTCATTACGACTTCCCCTTTTTGGTTACAGGAACTTTGGGTATGGTGCCCAGTATTTTTGTTCCCTATGATACATTGCTACTTGATGCTCTTCTCTTTCCCATGCCCACCTTTTTCTTAGCTCTAGTAACTTTTCTTTTTTCTCTTTGAGACATTTGACTCCACGGCTTGGGAGATTTGTCACTTACTTTCTTAGACGGTCTACAAACCTTAGTGTTTTTATTTTCTTCAGATCCGCAAACATTTCCCTTCTCATCTTTCCACTCTTCTTTAAACCAGCGTTTTAAAGCTGCTCCTTTTTTTGTTTTTCTAACTGCTGCCAATGGCGATCTACCTGTTGATATACTCCAAGAATCTTTCTCCATGCTACTTTATTTTACCGCCACGTTTTCTACATTTAGCTATGTAACCACTAGCATAAGCAGATGGAAATACATCGTATTTTGCTTTAGCTTTTCTATAGCAAGCATCCTTCAAAGACATTGGAGTTTCATACTTAGATTTTGTAATCTTAGATTTTCTATGTGTTTTAATTCCTGGCATTTTTCTTTTCTATTGCTTTTCTTAATATTTCAGCTTTTCTAGCTGCTTTCTCTTCTCTAGTTTCAGGTTTATCTGATTGTAAAGGTTGAAAGTTTTTATTATTTTTATTTTGTAGTCTTAATATTTCTTTAACTCTAGACTCTTCGTTTTTAAATCTACTAATTTCATAAGACTTTAAACCAAATTGCTTTAATATAGACTTTTGTTCCCAAGCATTATATCCTTTAGGATCTTTTATAAGATAATCTAAAGCTTTTTGATCTCTTTGAGCTTTAGTTTCTAAAGTCCACTTAGGCCAACCACTAGCTAATGCTATTTTTTGCCATGTCTCTGTATCTTCATCCATAATAGAAGACAAGTTATCATACTTTAATAATAGTCTATCTAAAGGAATATTAGTAGTAGCAGATACAACTTTTGCAGAAGCTAAGAAAGCTGGATTTGTCATACTAAAACCTTCGTCCATCATTTCTTGTCTTCTTTTTTTAGAATCAAATTGCCAAGTTGCTTGTCTAAGTCTAGATATTTTAGATCCTATAGGCGGAGAAAACTGTAGTAGTTTATATATAGAATCAACATACTCAGGTCTAGTTCTACCTGATCTTTCATATATATCTAATAAAAAGTTTTTAACTACAGAAGTTGCAGCACCAGCAACACCCAAACCTCTTAACAAGGAATCTGCCATACCGTTAGCTACATCAAGAGCTTTTTTACTTTTCTTTTCATCTTCTTCATCATCTCCAAAACCTAAAGCAAATACTGCTTGTTGCAAGGCGTTGAATATAATATTTTGAACAACTCCGTAATATATTATTTTACTTACGTTAGCTTTACTATCACCTCTTCCATTTGTTAAATCTTGAATAGCTCTTTTCTGTAGTCTAGCATATTGCATAGGTGTGTTAGCAAACATGAGTATTAACCTACCATAATCACTTGACTGTTGTTGAGATATTTTATCAGGTCTACTAGACTGTTGATTTTCTTCAGTCTTTTCCATGAACTCTTCCATAGCTTGCTTTTCAGCATCTGCTTCTGAAACACCTTTCTTCATTAAGTCTTTTATTCTGTTTCTATAGAACGTAGCACCACCAGTAGCAATAGCAAAGCTGTCTGCATATTGAGTTGGCGCATAACCTTTAGAAAGTATATAATTTAAAACTCCTTTAGCTTTGTTTTTGCTAGTGTTTGCAGCATCAGCTATTTCAGATTCTGTTATATTTATTCTTAAACCGTTTCTTCTATCTTTTAAAAAATCAGAGTTCATTAACTTCATAAAGTCTTTCCAATATTGAGGTTGATTAGCGAATGCAGCACCTGCTTTTAATGGGTTATTAAAATCCCAGTTTAAAAAGTTTATAGAAGATATTGTTTGTAGTATAGCAGATCTAGTATTAAAGAACATTATAGCAGCATTAGATCCATTAATATAATTTAATATTCTATTGCTTAATCTATTTCCCTCTTGTAGTCTATTACTTCCAGACTTCATACGTTTAAGTATGTTTTCTAAAGCTTCTCTATATCTAGCTCCGTAAGCTGCTTCAAGCTTGTTAAGGTTTTTCTCACTAAATATTATATCCACATTATCTTGCCACTCTTGTAGGTATTCAGGTCTTTTAGTTTCTTTTAAACCTCTCATTAAATCAGTAGTTATATTACCAACTAACCAGTCTTTTAATGGAGAAGGATATGGGCTTTTGTTTATTGTTAATAACTGATCAGCAAAACTTTTTAAAGTAGGATTGTTTAATATAACAGAATTTAATTCTTTAGTATCTGTTTTTGATAAACCAGGTACTTCTAAACCTTGCTTAGTCCACAAGTAAACTCTTACAGCTTGCTCATTAGTAAAACCATCTACTGCTTCTTCATTTAAATCTTTAGGTACATTTAAATCTTTTTTAAGCTTTTTAAAATCTTCCATTAGATTTAATCTAGCTTTTTGTAGATTTAATTGTCCTCTTGAGAATGGATCAAACAAATTCTTTTTGAACCAAGCCAGCTGTGAATCACCTAGCTTACCCTTGCTTAACAATGGGTATATTAAACCAGTAAAATCTTCAGCAGAGTAAGGTATAAAAAATTGAAACTTATCTCTTTTAGCTCCTCTTACTTGTGCTTTTGCTTTAGAGTATTCTTTTTGAGATGCAATACCTGTTTTTTTCTCAATTATATCATTAAAGTCTAAGTCTAAATCTTTAGCTTGGCTAGCTTGCTGAACTTCAGACTTAATATCCACAACGTCTAATACTTTTTCAACTGGACCTTCTTGCTTTTTTCTTGGTTTTGTTATTTCAAAATCATAACCACTATTTTCTGGTGTTATAAAATCATTACTTTCCCACACATCTGTTTCCCAGCCTAATCTTTCAGCAACATTATTCATTAAAGTAGTATATAGTTTAACTCTACTTGGTTGTGATTTTTTAGCAGAAAATTCAATTTTCTTTATGTTTTTGTTTTGACCTATAGCATTTAACAAACCATTGTAAACAGTTTTAATAACCTTAACAGAATCACCAGTGCCAGTAATATCTTGTCTACCATCAAGATCAAACTCTATATCAAAGCTTCCCTGACTATCTCTAGCGTATAAATTAAAATTATATTTTTTATCACCTACATTAAAAGTGGTTTTCATATTACCCGCATCGTCAGTTTCCCATTTTAATGAAGTAGACTCTTTGCTAAACTTTATTTCATTTTTCTTTACTAGTTGAGTCTTGGATTTAACATCTAAAAGATTCATTGACTCTTTAACAGCGGCTACGTTAGCTGCAGCATCATCAGCAAAGTAAAAATCATTATAACCTTCAGCTGCTTTTTCTATAATCCAATTAGCTTTAGCTTCTCCAGTAGAATTACCTAAACCTGTTATATTTTTTAATGGTATTTCTAAACCTTGAGACTTTAAAAACTCATAAATAGCAGGTGCAGCTTGTGGAGCTCTTGCTGTTAAAACAAAAACATCATCTGTTCCTCTAGCGTTTTTAATCTTTTGAGCTATATCAAATAAAGGTCCACGAGCACCATCAGTTACATTATTAAAGTCATCAAAATTTAAATCATAACCTTGGTTTTTTAAATCAAAACCTTCAGCTGCAAACTCTTCTGCATTTAATTCTTTAACTACACCATCTGGTGATGTAGCTATAACAATGTTATTGCTAGTTGCTAACGTATCATCAAAGTCAAATACTCTAATTTTTTTAACAGGAGCATTAGGATCACGAGCTATTCTTAAAGCTTTATCTATTGTAGCAGCTTTATTTAAAACTTCCTCCATAGACATGTCTTCATTAACCTCTAAAACACCGGAGCTTTTTAATAAATCAACATCTATATCTTTTGCTTGGCTTATAGATTTTTCTAATACTTTTACTTTTTTATCAAATATTTCCTTCTGTAGTATCTGTTTGTAAGCTTTTTCTCCGTTTATAGAATATATATTATTACTTATTCTAGTTTGATTCTTTAAAAATTTAGTAAGTCTTAATATTCCTTCTGGACTTGTTAAAGCTATTTTTGGACCACCTTCTATTCCTTTAGCATCTATAAGATCCATAACATAGTTAGGTCCAAAGAACTGAGTGTGACCAGATAGAATTTTATCTAATGAAGCATCTGTTAAAGTTCCTTTTAACATGCCTTGAAAAAGCTCTGTCATAGTTATAGAATTAGGAACTAAGTGTTCTCCTTTAGTTATTAAATCTACATAAGCAGAAGTTCCAGTACCAAACGCTGCTTGAACTTTAGCTTCTTCTAAAGTATATTTTTTCTTACCAGTTTTTTTATCAATAGCGTTTATATTTTGTTTTAATCTTATATCATATCTATCTTTAAACTCTGGAAACTCGTCTATGAATTCTTGAATAGAAGCATCTTGTTGTTCTGTATCTAACTTAAGGAAGTTTTCTTTACTAAGTCTTTTGTTTTTAAAGCTTTCTATATCTTGATTACCGTCTATTAAATATACATATTCAAAACCACTTAAAGCTCTTAAACCTTTAACAGCACCTGTTTGTAATTGAAAAAATTGAAACAACTGTAGTGGTGTTATTTTTTTACCATTTTGATAATCTTTCTGTATTTCTAACATTAAAGTTTTAAATAACTCTATGTTAGCTATATTTGCGTCTTTTATTTTTTGTTCTTTTTCTTTTAATAAAGAAAGTTTTTCTTCTACACTACCAGGAGAAAGCATTGGTTTTAATATATTTTTTACCTTAGTAAAATCTTTATTCATAGGTATAACGTCTTTAGTATTAACGTTATTTTCTTTTTTAAATTTAGATGATCTTGCTTTTACATATTCCATAAAATATGCTCCCATGCTACCATCTTCCTTTTGCTTAGCAGGATCTAATAACCTATTACTAAAACCTAAAAATTCTAAACTTTCATTAAAAGAACCTATTAAATCTGAGTCTACTATTTTAACAACTCTTTGTGCAAAATTGTTCAAACTTTTTGCAGCTGCTTTATTTATAGTTCTTTTCCCTTTTATCTTGCTAGTAATTATATGATCTTTATTATTTATTTGTTCTAAAAGCTTTTCATCTGCTTCGCTTAAAAACTTTTTATTTACTCTTACAAACTCACCACCTTGCTCTAGCATAGGATCTTCTTCTAGCAGCATATCTATAGCCTTGATAACATTATCATCTACACCTTCTATTGCTTCTTGAAACTCAGGTTTATAATTACCATCTTCGTCTCTATAGCCAGTTGTGTAAGCTATGTCTACTAGCTCGTTTGCTTTTAACATGAAAGCTGATAAATCATCTGGCTCTAAAACTATATCTTTAGCAAAACTATAATTTTCACCTCTACCTAAATCTCTAGCTATAAATGCAATCTCTGCCTCTACATTATCTCTACCAAACTTTTCAGCTCTTAATTCAGCTAGTGTAGTAGGCACATAACCTTCAGTACCTGGCTGTCTACCAAAACTATCTTCTACTTCAGAATCTAACACTTGTCTTAAAGCATCTTCTGTAAATTCAATAGCTGCCACTTTAGCTAATGAGTTTCTTCTAGCATCAGGTCTTGCTGTGTTAATAAAGAAGTTAGTTAAATCTTTAGTTGTTAAACCTGGTATTAATTGTTTTTTAGGATTACCAGCATATGGATCTTTAACTCTTGAACCTTCTGCTCTAGACTCTTCAGTCAATGTTCTAGCTTGCTTACCTGTCTTTGGATCTATTACTGGCTCAGTAAGTCCATTTAATCTTTTGTTCAATGTTGTTTGCTGAGCTTTAGCTAAGATAGCCGGTACATAAGTTTCAACAAAGTTTTTATATTTAGCACTTGTTGGCGTACCCATTATCTTTTTAATATCAGTTTCTAAATCAGCAATAGCTGACTTTCTAAGAGCCTTTAAAAACGCTCCTGAGCTTACGTCTCCTAATCTAGTTCCTAACGTTCTCTTAGTCTTCTCTATAACCTTATTGTAAAACTCTCCGCCTTCTTCCATTCCTAAATCGTCACCTAACTCTATAAAACTTTGTCTTAATGATTGTTTTTCTTCTTTACTAAAATCTTTTTTAGGTGTTTCTTCTTTGAACTCAGATTGCATTTGAAGTGTTTTAGCTGCAACTTCAGTAGCTCTGTATAAATCAAATTCTTTACTAGCTCCAATAAATTTTCCTAATGAAACTTTTTTTCTATACGCATCTGACATTTCATCAAAGTATTCATTCACTAAACCTAAAACGCCACCACCTTTTTTTCTAGTAGAACCCATACCTAAAACTATATCAGAAGCTAAATCTTCTACAGTAACTCCACCTTCTACAGATTCACCAGTATCAAAATCTTTAACACCTGCAATTTTAGGATTTTCTCTTACTTCTGATTCACCTATTTTAAACTTGCCACTTCTAATGTAACTTAATACATCATCATAAAACTTATAGGCTAATTCACTTCTTGTTTTTGGCTGTGAAGTATCTTGTTTATCTATTATGTTTTGTATTTCTACATCTTTAGCTTGACTAACAGCTTCACTAGCTTCTTCTCTTGCCACTACTCTTTCTTCATCAAACTCTAAACCTGCAGCATCTAAATCATCAGATATTTCTATACCTTGTTCTGCAGCATTTCTTTGAGCTCTAGTAAGTCTTCCTTTATTTATAGACTTGTTGTAATCTGCTATAAAGTTTAAAATATCATTAGCGTTATTAAACTCTATTTTACCTAACCCAGGTACATTTTGTAAAAATCTTCTACTAGCATTACGTAAGTTATCTCCTAGTTTCTTGTCTTTAGCTATTAAACCAAGGTCAACAAACTCACTAAATAAAGTAATTAGTTCTTCAGCTTCTTTAGCTTCGGTTACGTCCTTGTCTATTTTATACTCGTTGAGTGTATTATTAAGTGATTTAATTAATGCGTTATCTTTGAGAGATGGGTTTTGACTTAATACTTTTAATCTTTTCTTAATAACATTAGCCATTTGGTAAACAGACTCAGGATTTGTTTTTAAAGTGTTTTTAAGAAACTTATGTAATATTTCATGAGCACCAGCAAAATAACCAACACCATCAGTCATTTTTTCAGTATTAACCAAAGCAATTTCTTTACCGTCTATATTAACTTCTAC
>CALKFR010000084.1 GCA_938084555.1 uncultured Flavobacteriaceae bacterium
GCTACTCATTATCATGAAATTAACATGATGGCAGATACATTTGAAAGAATTAATAATTTTAATGTTTCGGTGAAGGAAACTGATGATAATGTGATTTTTTTAAGAAAATTAGTGCCTGGAGGAAGTGCTCACAGTTTTGGAATTCATGTTGCAAGTATGGCGGGAATGCCAAAACAGCTTATTTCATCAGCAAAAAAAATATTAAATAAATTAGAAAAATCACATCAGTTTAATAAATCAAATAAGAAGAATCAGGATACTGATTTACAATTAAGTTTCTTTAATTTGGATAATCCAAAATTAGAAGAGTTGAAAGAGGATATATTATCTTTAAATATAGATGAATTAACACCTGTAGAAGCCTTGATAAAATTAAATGAAATTAAAAGAATATTAAAAACTTAACTTTCCTGTTTTATTTATGAGAACATTATTTATTTATTTTTGATTTTTTGTTTTACATTTGCAATCCAATTTGCGAAAGTAGCTCAGGGGTAGAGCATCACCTTGCCAAGGTGAGGGTCGCGGGTTCAAATCCCGTCTTTCGCTCTATTCTACAAAAAAATACCAATGCAGAAGTGGTGGAATTGGTAGACACGTTGGACTTAAAATCCAATGGGCAGTAATGCCCGTGCGGGTTCAAGTCCCGCCTTCTGTACAGATGAAAAGCTCGAACATTTTGTTCGAGCTTTTTTATTTCTATTTATGTTTTATTGTTTTGCTTCTGTTGCTGCAATGACTTTCATTAAAGGCCTCATTTCCCATACAGCTTTTTCCATTTTATCAAATGGTAATCCTTTCATTACACTCTCTCCTGCAAGATGTCTCATAGCATTCGCTAGAGTATCATACGAATCATAAAACATAACCGATGAATAGTCTTTCCCTTGAGGGGTTATTTTAGTTGCCATTCCCCAACCTACCATTCCGTGATCACCCATATTTTTCTTAAAATGTGGAAGCACATATTTTTCAGCACTCGCTGCAACTGCATCTACATCATCAGGTGAAGTAAAATTTAAAAGAACGTATCCTGCAGGTGCAACATTAGGAATTGTCAATTTCATTTGATAGGTATAACTTCTGTCAAACTTATACTTTGAACCATCACTAAATAATATATCAGGCTTAATTCCTACCACTTTTTCAGAATTATTCCACCACATATTATTATTTGCAGCTGTATTGATATCTGGATAAGCATTTACCCACAAGTAATTATAATCATCGGGTCCAGGATTTGTGTTTTGTAATAAAGCCCATCCCATAAGGTTCCCATTGTTTACAGCATCTTGTGCAATTTTTTTACTGTAATTCATTTCTACATTTAAAAATTGTTCTACATCCTCTTGCTCTACTTTTACAGGTGTAAATACAACTATTTGAGCAAGTAAAACATTGATGCTAAATAATGCAACGAATAGACTTAATAAATTTTTTTTCATTTTATGTTTGTTTTAAAAATTAAATTCAAACATAAAAAAACTAATTGCTATTAACAACTAATCGTAAAGTATTTTTATTTAAAGTGTAATTTGTCTATTGATTTGTTGGTCAAGTGATATAAATGTTTCTGTTCTAGATACGCCTTTAATTCTTTGGATATCATTGTTGAGTAAATACATGAGATCTTCATTATTTTTACTCATTATTTTTATTAAAATAGCCCAATTTCCAGTAGTGTAATGACTTTCAACAACTTCAGGAATTTGTTTCAATTTTTTTATGGCTGATGAATACATGGCAGCTGAATCTAAAAAAATACCTACAAAGGCAGTGGTGGTGTATCCTAAAGCTTTGGGATTTAAAATTAATTTTGAGCCTGCCATTAAATTAGAACTTTCTAATTTTCGTAAACGTTGATGTATGGCTGCTCCAGAAATCCCTACCTCTCTAGCAATTGATAAAATTGGAGTTCTTGCATCTTCAACGAGTCTCTTAATAATAATTTTGTCTATACCATCAATTTTAATTTTACCAGCCATGACATTCTATTTGAAGTTTATATGTAAGTGACAAATATAAAAAAAGGAAAGTCATAATGTATAACTTTCCTTTTAATTGTTTTTTGTAAGCTTATTATATTATTTAGCTATCATTTCAAAACTTTCCATAAATTTAGTTGTATAATTACCGTTGATATAATCAGGATGATCCATCAATTGTCTATGGAAAGGGATAGTTGTTTTTACGCCTTCAATAATAAATTCATCTAGAGCTCTTTTCATTTTGTTAATTGCTTCCTCTCTTGTTTGAGCTGTAACTATGAGTTTGGCGATCATTGAGTCATAATTCGGAGGGATTATATAGCCTGAATAAACATGAGTATCTAATCGGATTCCATGTCCGCCTGGAGCATGAAAAGTACTTATTTTTCCTGGAGAAGGTCTGAAATTATGGTATGGATCTTCAGCATTTATTCTACATTCAATTGAATGTAGTTTTGGCAAGTAGTTTTTTCCTGAAATAGGAACACCTGCTGCAACTAAAATTTGTTCTCTTATTAAGTCGTAATTGATAACTTCTTCTGTAATTGGGTGTTCTACTTGAATACGTGTATTCATTTCCATAAAGTAGAAGTTCCTGTGCTTATCAACTAAGAACTCTACAGTTCCCGCACCTTCATATTTAATATATTCAGCTGCTTTTACAGCTGCTTCTCCCATTTTATCTCTAAGTTCATCAGTCATAAAAGGCGAAGGAGTTTCTTCTGTTAACTTTTGATGACGTCTTTGAACAGAACAATCTCTTTCAGATAAATGACAAGCCTTTCCATAAGAATCTCCAATGATTTGAATTTCTATATGTCTTGGTTCTTCGATAAGTTTTTCTAAATACATAGCATCATTACCAAATGATGCTTTTGCTTCTTGACGGGCTGAGTCCCAAGAATCTTGAAGATCTTCAGCTTTCCAAACCGCTCTCATCCCTTTTCCACCACCACCAGCAGTTGCTTTAAGCATTACAGGGTATCCTGCTTCAGTTGCTAACTTTTCACATTCTTTAAAATCTTTAATAACTCCTTCAGAGCCCGGTATACAGGGAACACCTGCAGAAATCATAGTTGATTTTGCTGAAGCTTTATCTCCCATTTTATCAATCATTTCTCCAGTAGCTCCTATAAATTTTATTTCATGCTCCTCACACAACTTAGAGAACTTTGCATTTTCAGATAAAAAACCATAACCTGGGTGAATAGCATCTGCATTAGTAATCTCAGCAGCTGCAATAACATTAGACATTTTTAAATAAGAATCTACACTGGGTGCAGGACCAATACAAACGGCTTCGTCAGCAAACTTAACATGTAAACTTTCTGAGTCTGCTGTAGAATATACAGCTACAGTTTTTATTCCCATCTCTTTACAGGTTCTAATAACTCTAAGAGCAATTTCTCCTCTGTTGGCAATCAATATTTTTTTAAACATAATTGTATATTTTTATCCTTAATAGTATAAAATCAAAATTGAGATATAAAATTAAGAAGGGTCTACCAAAAATAAAGGTTGATCAAATTCTACAGGAGATGAGTCGTCTATAAGTACTTTAACAATGGTTCCAGAAACTTCTGATTCAATTTCATTGAAAAGTTTCATAGCTTCAATAATACAAACGGTATCACCAACATTAATAGTACTGCCAACCTCTACAAATAAGGGTTTGTCAGGAGAAGGTTTTCTGTATAAAGTTCCAATAATTGGAGATTTAATGGTAACATACTTAGAGTCGTTATCTGAATCTGGAGCACTAGTATTATTTGGTGTTTCACTAGGTGTTTCAACAGGAGTCGCCTGAATAACTTGTGGTGCTGCCATTACAGGAGCAGGCTGGTAGGAAACTTCTGTTCTTTCGGAACCAGTTTTAATGGTGATTTTTATATCTTCCATTTCTAACTTAACTTCATTAGCGCCTGATTTGGCAACAAATTTGATAAGACTTTGAATTTCTTTAATATCCATTATACTTAGTTTTAGTTGTTTTATATTATGAATTATAGCTCCATTTTAGATAGATAGACCCCCATGTGAAGCCACCACCAAATGCTGCAAATATTAAATTATCTCCTTTTTTTAATTGATGTTCATAATCTGCAAGCAATAACGGTAGGGTTGCTGATGTAGTATTGCCATATTTATGAATATTCATCATTACTTTTGAGGCGTCTACATTAACTCTTTTAGCTGTAGCCTCAATAATTCTTTTATTAGCTTGATGAGGAACCAACCAACTTATTTCATTGTTTGATAGTTGATTTCTGATTAGCATTTTTTCTGCAACATCTGCCATGTTAGAAACTGCAAACTTAAAAACAGTTTTCCCTTCTTGATGAACAAAATGTTGCCCATTTTTTAATGTGTCTTCCGAAACAGGAAGAATAGAACCACCAGCTTCAATTTTCAAAAATTCTCTTCCAGAACCGTCACTTCTCAAATATTCATCTTGAAGACCCATTCCTTCGGAATTTGGCTCAAAGAGAACAGCACCCGCTCCATCTCCAAATATGATACAGGTAGCTCTGTCTGAGTAATCAATAATTGAAGACATTTTATCGGCTCCAATAAGTAAAACTTTTTTATACCTGCCAGATTCTATATAAGAAGCTGCAGTAGACATACCATATAAAAAACTTGAGCACGCTGCATGTAAGTCATAGGCAAAAGCATTAGTAGCTCCAATTTCAGTAGCAGTAAAAACTGCGGTAGAAGCTACTGGTAAATCTGGTGTTGCTGTTGCAACAATAACCATATCAATCTCCTTTGGATCTATATTTGATTTCTGCAGTAAATCTTTGGCTGCTCTTATAGCCATAAATGAGGTCCCTTGGTTGGGTTCTTTTAAAATTCTTCTTTCCTTGATTCCAGTTCTTGAAGTAATCCAGTCATCATTAGTTTCCACAAGAGTTTCTAACTCTTTGTTGGTTAAAATGTAATCAGGAAGATATTTCCCAACTGCTGAAATTGCTGCAGTTATTTTTGACATATGACAACGTATTATGAGAAGGTTTTTATTTGTTTATTGCCTCTCTTTAATCGGGTGACTAAAGTAGTAAAAATTATTTTAGTTTTTTTTAATAAAATGGCTAAAAACAATCATTTTTTGCTCAAAAACAGAAAAAAACCCTCAAAAAGAGGGTTTTTTTTATGTTTTTGAGATATAAACTATGCTTCAGCAGATGAAGATTCTAATACTATTTGTCCTCTGTAGTATAACTTCCCTTCATGCCAATGTGCTCTGTGATATAAATGAGCCTCTCCTGTTGTAGGATCTACTGCAATCTGCTGATCAGATGCTTTGTAATGTGTTCTCCTCTTATCTCTTCTAGTTTTAGATATTTTTCTTTTAGGATGTGCCATTTTATGTATTTTTTTCTTTAATTAAACTTTTTAATTTATCCCAACGTGGGTCTATTTTATCTTCATTTTCTGAAGAACTGTTTTCTGTTACTTCTAATTCTTTTAACTTATTTAAAGCCTCTGAATTCATAGTGCCATTAATAACATCTGGATGAACTTTTTTTATAGGTACAGAAAGTATGATTAATTCATAAATGAATTGACTAACATTTATTTCAAAATATTCGTGAGGGATAATAATCATTTCCTCATTATCATCATTGTATTCTGTTCCAAACTTAATTACCAAAGGCATATTTCCTTCAACTTCTTGTTCGAAGGGTTCAAGTGAAATATCACAATCAACATTAACAAATCCCACTACATTAAGATGTAATTCAAAAAATGTAGATTTTTTGTCAAAAATTAATTTAACCTGAAGTTTACTGCTATTAAACTCGTTAAAATCAAAAGCTTCAAAGAACGTATTATCAATTTCATAATCGAATAAATGCTTTCCTTGCTTTAATCCTATAAAAGGAATATTAAATTGTTTCAAGTTTGACATTACAAGCGAATGAATTTGAGCGTGCAAATATAATAAAATGTTTTAATAATTTATTGTTTTTTAACATCAAAATATTTACTGTTTTTTAGGCTTTAAAACATTTTGTGTGAGCTCTTTATATTCATTTCTGTTTTTGAATATTTTAATACCTGTGAAAAGAGCTTCCTTAAAAGAATCTGAGTTTGCTTTTCCTTTTCCTGCGATATCAAAAGCAGTTCCGTGATCTGGAGATATTCTAACATGGCTAAGCCCTGCAGTGAAGTTAACTCCATTACCAAAAGTAAGTGCTTTAAATGGGGCTAAGCCTTGATCGTGATACATAGCAAGTACTCCATCAAATTGTTTGTAGGCTTCAGACCCAAAGAACCCGTCTGCCGCATAAGGACCATAAACAAAAATACCTTTTTCATGAATTGATTGTATCGTAGGCTTAATCATTTCGTTTTCTTCTTGTCCAATAACTCCATTATCTCCTGAATGTGGATTTAATCCTAAAACAGCTATTTTAGGCTTATTAATATTGAAGTCTTGTTTTAATGATTTATTGAGTATTTTAACTTTGCTTTCAATGAGTTCTGGAGTTATAGATTCAGCTATTTTTGATATTGGAATATGTCCAGTTATGAGTCCGATTCTTAAAAAATCATTCATTAAAATCATTAAACTTTCCCCTTCTAAATTATGCTCTAAAAACTCTGTATGCCCAGAAAAATTAAATTCCTCAGATTGAATAGTTTCCTTATTGATTGGAGCAGTAATAAGTATATCAATTTCACCTTTTTTTAATGCTTTGGTAGCTTCACTAAGAGATTTAAAAGCATATTGGCCTCCAGTTTTTGTTCCTTTTCCTAGTTCTAATTTTACTTCTTCATCCCAAATATTTAAAAGGTTTATCTCACCATCTCTAATTTGTTGAATAGATTTAATTTCATGAATATTAGTTTCTATACTTAATATTTTTTTGTGAAAAGAAATAACTTTGGAAGACCCAAATAGAAGAGGGGTACAAAATTCTAACATTCTTTTGTCTTCAAATGATTTCAAGATAACTTCAATTCCGACACCATTTATGTCTCCAAGAGATATTCCAACTACT
Source organism: uncultured Flavobacteriaceae bacterium (assembly GCA_938084555.1). Lineage (GTDB taxonomy): Bacteria > Bacteroidota > Bacteroidia > Flavobacteriales > Flavobacteriaceae > Polaribacter. The sequence continues at coordinate 6,998 of CALKFR010000084.1, forward strand.
ATTTTACCTTTTTTATTCATATCTAAAAGTTAATATGTCTATTTTTGTACATCACAAAAGTAATTAAATTTAAAGACATGTTCACCGGAATAATTGAGACATTAGGGCGCGTTGTAAAGATTCAAAATGACAAAGGAAATACTCATTTTACAATTCAATCAGATATTACAAACGAGTTAAAAGTAGACCAAAGTGTTGCTCATAATGGTGTTTGTTTAACTGTAGTTGATATTATGGATGATACCTATATAGTAACTGCCATAAAAGAAACACTAGATAAAACTAATTTGAGAACTTTGTCTGAAAATGACCTGGTTAATATTGAAAGAGCGATGAAGTTAGGTGATAGATTAGATGGTCATATTGTTCAAGGGCATGTAGATCAAACCGCCATATGTACTCAAGTATCTGAGAATGATGGAAGTTGGTTCTATACTTTTGAATATTCTGCTGAAGCCAATAATATTACCATAGAGAAAGGATCAATAACTGTAAATGGGGTGAGCCTTACTGTGGTAGATTCTGGAAAAAATCAGTTTAGTGTTGCCATTATTCCATATACTTTCGAACACACAGGTTTCTCTAAATTTAAAAAAGGAACCCTCGTTAATTTAGAATTTGATGTCATTGGAAAGTATGTAGCAAGACTTCAAGGGTGTTAATTATTTTATATATTGCAACATAATATATTCACAACAATGAAAAAAATAGCCTTATTATTTATACTTACTTTTATCTTGAGCTGTAATAATGAAAGTAAAAAAGATACTGTAACCGATGCAAAAGCTCAATTAGAAAAAGATATAGAAATGTATGTAAACCTCTGGGATGATTTTTTGTTTAATAGAGACACTAGTGTAATTAATAGTAAAAATTTTACTGAAGATTGTATTGTTGTTACTGCTAATGGTGATATTGTAGGGATAGAAGCAACTAAAGCATTTTACTCGAATTATTTAAGTGGATTTACAGAAATAGAGTGGGAAATCAAGGAAACTTTTGGCCAAGGAAATAAACTTATCAAACACTATAATTTCAAAGGAAAACATACCGGAGATTTTTTTGGGATACCTGCTTCTGGCAATTATTTAGACTTGTCGGGAACTACTATAGTAACCATGAGAGATGGTAAAATTGCAAAAGAACACGACTTTTTTAATATGCAAACCATACTAGATCAACTTACTAAATCTAAAGGAGACCTAGTTATAGATAAACAAAAATCTATAAACTAATACTATTCTAGAGTTTTATTCAATTCAGCATCTAATTCTTCAAGAGTATACTTATACAGCATTAGTAAAGATTTCTTAGTTTCAAAATACTTTTGTTGAATGATTAAATTTGATTTTAAAACGGGATTTTTATCTATAGCAATTTTTAATAATTTTGAATATTCGTCGATACTAATTTGAGAATCATTGGAGGCAACGAAAAGTTCAGGATGATTTTTTGTAATGATTTCTATTAGATGTTCTTTAAGTAATTTTTCATATTGAACTGAGGTGTTTATGTTTGAGAAGTTTATGGTATGAAGTCTAGTTAGTGCTTCTTTAACTCCTTCAGATTTAATAAACTTAAAACTTCCTGTATTAATAATAGAAATATATCTATTCATTGGGGGTTCAAAATCTCTGTAATAAATCAAATTATATTCAACTCTGCTTTTACTTGAAGTAATTTCTTTAATAGCATTAATTTGAAATTCTGAGCTCAAAAACATAGCATATAAATCTATGTCGTCTTGCCAGTATTTCATTCGATCATTGGTGTACTTTTTAATATCCTCAATTTCGGTTTTTAGTTGAGTTAAAATTTTTACTCGTTCTTTATTTTCGTTTTTTTCTACAGCTATTTGATTTACCCAAAAAGAAACAGAAATACCTAAAACAATGACAATAAATTCTAACAGATATTTAATGGCATACTTTTTAAATCTCTTATTTTTCATAATTCTAATTTAGGAAATTTAGTTTTTAAATTAAACTTTAGAGAAAGTAGTTGTCTAAAGTATTATAGTACTTATCCTTTATTTTTCAATACATTTCCAACACCTGCGCCAAAACACAACCCTAAAGCAATCCATAGACCAATATTGTTGGTAGCACTACCAATTATAATTCCTGCAATTAATCCTATTCCTGCTCCTAATGATGTTTTAGATTCTTTCATATTTTTTTCAAAAAGTATAGATTTTTTATGTTCTTCCTACAAAGATTTTCTTTTGTAAATATAATGAATCAGAGATTAATTAATAATTTCTTTTTGTATGTTTGTTACTCAACCTAAAGTAAGTTTATGATGAAGAAAATTCTTCTAATTTTAGCAATTCTATTTTCAACTTTATCTTATTCTCAACTTACAGATGCCAATTTTCAGCAGGCAGTAGATGAATGCTTAGCTACTAATCCAGTAGATGGTCTGTGTACAAATAGTCAATATGGCATAATTCCAGATTGGGATGTAAGTCAAGTCACTGATATGAGTTATGCATTTCATCTTAAAACTAATTTTAACGGAGACTTAAGTGATTGGGATGTAAGTAATGTTACTACTATGTTTCAAATGTTTGGGACTGCAAATAATTTTAATGGAAATATCAGTTCTTGGGATGTAAGTAATGTGACTATCATGATGTATCTGTTTTCCGATGCAACATCGTTTAATCAACCTCTTGAAGATTGGGATGTAAGTAATGTGACTGAAATGAGGGACATGTTTAGATATTCATCATTTAATCAAGATATATCAGGGTGGTGTGTTACAAATATTGATTCAGAGCCCTCTGATTTTAGTATTGGCTCACCATTAACTGAAAG
>CALKFR010000085.1 GCA_938084555.1 uncultured Flavobacteriaceae bacterium
GTGTAGGTCAATTTAAAATAGCAGTTTCAGGTATAACATTACCTGCTAACAAGGTAGCTATGTTTATGTCTTCTGGCTCTGGAGAAAGTAGTTTAGGTGGAAAAATAACTACTACTACTCAAATAGACCTGGAGCAGTTTAGTGTAACTGCGGATAGTTATACAAACGGCATGGCAGCTGGTACTTCAATAGAAATAAGAATATACTCATAAAACATGGCTAGAATAAGTACGTATCCATTTGATACAACTGTTACAGACAATGACGCCTGGATAGGTACTGAGTCACAAAACAGGTTAACAAAGCAGTTCACTGCATCAGCAGTAGCAAACTACCTAAACATTAATGCTAAAGTTAATATAGGTGGTCAAATGTCTTTTAAGTGGTCTGATACACAAAACGGAGGTATTGGTACTGTTTCTAAAACAGGTGGTGGAGGATCTGGAACTGGTTTTAATACTTTAAATCAATTAAGATTTTCTGTAAAAGAATTAAACGGTCAAAGAGTTGTAGAGTTTCTACAATATCTAGTAGGTACTGATATATTAATAGGTCAAGGCGATGAAATAAGCCAGTTTGGTCACTACAAATTAGATACATATGCAGTAGATCCAAACACATCGAGCTACTATATAGCGACAATAACATACATCGGAGGAAACGGTACTGTAGCACAACAAGGTACTCAATACACTGTTATAGATTTTAACATATCAGGAGCCGATGTAAACTTAAAACAAAATTTTACAGCATCCAGTCAATGGGTGATAAACAACACAACAGGTAAACCAGAACCTTCAGTAACTTTAATAGATACAAACGATGAAGAAATATATGGCGCTGTTGAATATACAACCGCAACAACAATAACAGTTGACTTTAATACTAATATAGCAGGGTCATCAATCTTAAACTAAACTAACAAAAAAAACTATGGCAATTAATTATTATGCTAATATTGGACTTATAGGGTCTGATATTGAATTTAACTACAATGAATTATTATTACCGGTAGTAGATAATGAAACTAGCGCCCCTGCAACAGGAAACGAAGTAAAAGGGCAAATGTATTTCAATACTACCACAAACATCATGTATTTCTATAATGGAACAGCGTGGGTTGAAATGGACGGAACTGGTTCCGGTGTTTCTGCAATAACAGCTGGTACTGGTATAGGTGTAAGTGGTGCAACAGGAAATGTTACAGTAAGAAACATAGGACTTGTGTCTGTATTGGACGGTACTTATATAGACTTAGCAAAACAAGGTGGTGGTGACCAAACTGAATTAACTGCAGATCTTTCTGCAACTGGAACACCTGATAACACTAAATTCTTAAGAGGTGACAATGTTTGGGCAGCACCTGCTGGATCATACACTGGTTGGACTGCTTCAGGCGATACTGGATCAGCAACTGTTGATAGCGGTGGTACGTTAGTATTTGACGGTGGAACTGGACAAGGTATAAAAACTCAAGCTATCAATTCTGGAACAGGTGGCACGGTTATTTTTACTTTAGATATTGCAAACCTAGCCACAGCAGCTGTAACAACTAGTGATTTTATAGCTTTTGCAGATGATAGTGCAACTGGTGATCCAACTAAAAAAGTTACAGTAGCTGATTTATTAGCTTTAGCTGATGATACAACTTACTCTATTGATGCGAGGGGTTTAGCTGCAAATTCTGTAGCTATTGATTTAGACGCATCAGCTGGTACAGATTCTTTAGTTTCAATAAACGACGCAGCTGATAATAATATAAGTGTAGCAACAGCTTCATCAACAAGTATTCAAATAGGTTTTCAAGACGATATCACTATTGCTCAAACTTTAGGCGTAGGTGGCGCTGCTACTTTTGACACCGCTGTAGGAATTGGTGGTATATTAACCATGAGCGATGAAATCGTAATGGCTAACAATAAAATAACTGGACTTGCTAATGGTACAGCTGCTAACGATGCTGTTAACTTATCTCAAGTTCAAGGTTTAGTAGCAGGCGTTGGTTTGTTTAAAGGTGGTTATGATGCAAATACTGGATTAACAGTAGATTTAGGAGCTGGCAACGGTTCTTTAGATGGAGCATCAAACATCGCGTTAGATCTTGGGGATTTCTTTGTTGTAACTGTTGATGGTACGGCTTTTTACACTGAAACATTAGAAGTTGGCGATATGATTTATGCTAATCAAAACATCACAGCAAGTTCTAGTCCAGCCATATCAGTTTATACAGTAGTAAAACAAGATGCAAACATTGCTGGAGCAGGTGCAACAGATAGTGCTACAGAAAAAGGTGTTGCTGGTTTTAACTCAGCACATTTCACAGTATCAGCCACTGGTTGGGTACAATCTAAAATATATTCTGGAACAACTAATATAGGTATAGTTCCTACAGGTGGTTCTTCGTCTACATTCTTACGTGGTGATGGTACATGGGTAACACCTACTGATTCAACACCAGTTGATAGTGTTGCGGCTATTTCACCAGGTACTTCAGGAGGAACACCTATAGTTATAACACCAACAACAGGTAATGTAGAAGTACAATCTATGGCTTACGCAGGCGCAACCAAGGTTGGTCACGTACCAAGTGGAGGTTCAAGTACTACTTTTTTACGTGGTGATGGAAGCTGGGTTACACCTACAGATACAAATAGTGTAACATCTGTTTCAGCATCTACGGCTAATGATTTAGATGGTATGTCTGTGACACCTACAACTGGGGCTGTAGTTGTTGGATTAGATATAAACAGTCTTAGTACTATAACGTCGGTAACAACTGATTCTGACTTTATACCAGTTTATACAGATGATGATGGTAACAAAAAAATAACTGTTGAAAACTTATTGCAACAGCATACTTTTAAATCTGGAACAATAACAGCTTATGGAGCTATAACCCATAGTTTAGGTACTTTTGATGTAATGGTTCAGATTTATGATGAAACTACAAAAGATACAATAAACATGGAAGTAGAAAGAAATACAGTAAATCAAGTTACTATTAGTGGTACTGGTACTTTCCCTTCAGGTGGAGTTATAGTATTAGTAAGTAGAATGGGATAATAAAATTCAATTTAATTTAATTAATAAATAAACTAAATATAAATGGCTATAATATATTACGCAGATCAAGATGTAAAAGGCACAATATCCACTGGGGGAACTATAACCTCCGGTGGTATTATAACTGCCCCTGGTGGCACATCTACTCAGTGGAATACATCATATGATAATATGATTACTGGGTTAGCTGTAACCGGTACTACAACTAAAACCCTGACGGCCACTCAGCAAGATGGAGGAACTCTTACAGCCTCTTGGGCAGATGATTCGGGAAGTAATAATTATTTAACTAGCTTAAGTTTTAATACAGGTACAGGTGTTCTTACTGCAGCACGAAGTGGTCTGTCTTCTGTTACAGTAGATCTTGATGGTAGATATGTAACAAGTTCAGGTGTAACAAGTGTAGCAACAGGAGATGGCTTAAGTGGAGGAACTATTACCTCAACAGGTACATTAACAGTAGACAGTACAGTTGTAAGAACTACAGGTACACAAAGTATCGCTGGAGTTAAAAGTTTTAGTGGTAAAATAGGTGCAGATGCAGGTATAGATGGATTAACAAATGCTAATGGCGGTATTACAGGTAATAATTATAATATATCAGGGGTTAATCAATTAACAATAAATGATCCAGGAGAAGGAATTTTGTTTACTGGTACAACAAATGTTAGTTTATTTACAGTTGATGACGCAACAGATAGTATATTAAGAATCAATAACGCAAGTGCTTTAGATGTAAACTGTAGGATAACAGATGTAGTAGATCCTACCTCTGCTCAAGATGCGGCTACAAAAACATATGTTGATACTGCTGTAGCTGGTGTACCTCAAGGTGACATTACAAATGTAAGCACAACCTCACCAATAACAGGTGGTGGATCAAGTGGTTCTGTAACTATTGCTCATGCAAATTCAGGTGTGACTGCAGGTTCATATGCAAGAGCTACTGTAACAGTAGATGCTACAGGACACGTTACGGCTATTAATTCTAATAGTGACGCCCAAGGTGTAACAAGTGTAGCCACAGGTAGTGGATTAACAGGTGGAACAATTACAACTACTGGTACTGTTAGTGTAGACTATGGAACAGCTGGTTTGATAGCTGACGCGCCAGGTGGTTCAGGAACTCCAGATATAGATGATTTAGTATTGATTGGTCAAGATTCTTCATCAGGTGGTGAAACAAGATCTTTTACTTTAGCCGACTTACCATTTACAAATAATACTGGTGATATAACAGGTGTAACCGCTGGAACTTTATTAGACGGTGGCGGTACTTCAGGTACTGTAACCTTGAATGTTGATTTATCAGAATTAAGTTCCGCAACAGGAGATATGACATCAACTGACTCGTTTGCAATAACCACATCAACTGGTAGTCAATTCAAAACAACACCAAGCAATATTCCTAATAATTTATTTCCAAATGATGCTGGTTATATAACATCAGCATCACTACCAACTGTAAATAATGCTACAATAAGTATAACTACAGCGACAGGTTTAGATGGAGCGGCAACGTTTACAACTAATCAAAGTTTTAATGAAACAATATCTTTATCTCTAGATTTATCTGAATTTGCAGATATGACAGCTACTATGCTTAATACTGATGAGTTTATTGTACTAGATAATGGCGCGGAACGTAGAAAAGCTGCGGGTGAAATAGGTCTTAGCATATTTAGCAATGATTCAGGGTTTATAACATCATCGTCTTTACCTACAGTAAACAATGCAACTATAACTATAGCCGCAGGTACAAACTTAACTACTGGTGGTAACTTTACAACTAATCAGGGTAGTAATGAAACAATTACTATTAACATGGCAACCGGTGGTGTTGGAGCTGGATCATACGGATCTACATCTAACAGCACTAAGATAGATACAATTACAGTAGATGCTTATGGTAGAGTAACCGCAGTAGCAACAGGAGCTACAGGTCAAGTAAATGCAGTTAATACAGGAAACTCAAGTACATTAAGTTCAAGTGGTACAACAACAAAAACATTAACACCAGTAACAGCTTCTGTAAGTGGTAGTTCTGCTGCGTTAGCAACTGGTGCTCAAATACAAACAGCTATTAACTCAGCTGTAACAGGAGTATTAAAATATCAAGGTACTTGGAACGCATCCTCAAACTCACCAACATTAACAAGTGGATCTGGAACACCAGGTTATTACTATATTGTATCAACTGCAGGTTCAACGAATTTAGACGGTATCACAGATTGGGCCGTAGGAGATTGGGCTGTATTTTCTGATCAAGCTACAGATGCTTGGCAGAAGATAGATAATACCCAAGTTGGTAATGTAACAGGATCCGGGTCTAACACAAGAATACCAATATGGAATAGTTCTTCAAACTTAACTTCAGATAGTGGTCTGACATTTAATACATCATCAAATGCTTTAGCTGTTAGTGGTGCGGTTACTTGGAGTGGTGGTAGTTCTACAGAATCCAACAGTGCTTATGACAATATGATTACTGCATTAAGCGATTCAGGGTCTTCTACAATAACATTAACACTTACACAACAAGATGGTGGTACTTTAACTACATCATTTAGTAATCCTCAAGGAACAGTAACATCTGTAGGAACTGGAACTGGATTAGACGGTTCATTTACAACGTCAGGTACAATTACTTTAGACTTATCAGAACTTACTGATATGACGGCAGCAATGCTTGGAACTGATGAATTTATAGTATTAGACGCTGGGGCAGAACGTAGAAAGGCAGCTAACGAAATAGGATTAAGTATATTTAACAACGATGCTGGATTTATAACTTCATCTTCAGTGCCATCAGTTGGTAATGGTCAAATTAATGGTGCTACAAGTGGTAATGGATTAAGTGGTTCAATGAGTGCAACTGCAAATCAAAGTGGCAATAGTACATTTACAGTAACATCAAATGCAACAGAGACTGCAACAGCAAACACTATTGCTTATAGAACTGGTTCCGCAGATATTAGAGCAAGATTATTTAGATCTAATTATACTGCCCAATCTACTATATCTGGAGGAATAGCCTATAGAGTTAGTAATTCAGGAGATGACTACATACGTTTTTGTAATAGTGCTTCTGCTATTAGAACTTTTATAGGAGCAGCTTCAAGTTCAGTAGTTTCAGGCGTTACAAGTGTAGCTACATCAGGATCAGTAAATGGTATAACACTAACTGGAGGTACAATAACCTCCACAGGTACTATTACCTTAGGTGGATCAGTTAGTATTAATAATGGAAACTGGTCAGGTACGGATTTATCAGTTGCTAATGGAGGAACTGGCGCATCATCCGCGTCCGCAGCTAGAACAAACTTAGGGGTTGTTAATGACACTGGTACTCCAGCTATATTAAGTAATGGTTCAACACCAAGTTTAAATAGTGGAATTACAGCAGCAGAGGTTAGAAGTTTAATAGGCGCAGGAACAAGTTCAAGCGCAGGTGTAACATCTGTAGCTACTTCTGGTAGCGTAAGTGGTTTAACACTTACAGGAGGTACTATTACAAGTACTGGAACTATAACTTTAGGAGGAACTCTTTCTTTAACAAGTGCAAACGTAACAAATGCTTTAGGATTTACTCCTTATAACGCTACTAACCCAGCTGGATATACAACAAACACAGGAACAACTACCGCAAGCAACACGCAAACATTCACCAACAAAAGTGGTAACATATCTCAGTGGACAAATGACTCAGGTTATATAACCTCAGCATCATTGCCAACAGTTAATAACGGAACACTTACAATGACCACAAGTACAGGTCTTGACGGTAGTGCTTCATTTACAGCTAATCAATCTGGTAATTCTACATTTGCTGTTACATTGGATTTAACTGAAATAACTACAGGTCTTGGTTTAGATTCAACAGCAACAGGATTATCTCTAGATTTATCTGAATTTACAGATATGACAGCAGGTATGAATACTAATGATGAATTCATAGTATTAGACAGTAGTGCTGAAAGAAGAAAACGTGCAGGTGAAATAGGTCTTAGTATATTTAGTAATGATAGTGGGTTTATAACTTCATCATCTTTACCAACAGTTAATAATGCAACTATTACATTAACTGCAGGAACAGGACTTTCGGGAGGAGGTACTATTACATTAAATCAAGCCTCTAATGAGACTGTAACATTTAATAACACTATTACTAACAATAATCAGTTAACTAACGGAGCAGGCTATACAACTAACACGGGAACTGTCACAGGTTCATGTGCTACTAATAGAGTACCTTTTTGGAGTAGTTCTTCAGCGCTATCATCCAGTTCCTCTTTGACTTTTACAAGTAACCAATTATATGCTGAAAGTGGATTTTTAGTTAAAGGAGTCAACGTTGCTGAATATACAGTTACTGGAGATACTGATACAGGTTTAGGAGAGTTTGATGGCAGTAACGGAGTAAGTCTTGTAAGTGCAGGTAAAAAAGAAATTACTGTAAAAAATGGAGACATTGTTTTTGATCAATATAAAGCAACAGCAGTAGCAACAACCGGAAGTTTAAATCCAAATCAAAGCAACCAGGCGCCATCTCAAGATACTTTAGCAACTTTAGCTGTTGATCCAACCGGTAATGTAGTAAGAGCAGAGCAAGAAGGAACATGGACATTTACAAGAGCGCAATTAGACGCTACTTTAGGAAATACTTTAATAGCAGCGCCAGGAGCAAATAAAGCAATTATAGTTACCGAATCTGATTGGATGGTAAAGTATAATGCAACAGGATCTATGAGTGGTACTCAAAGTTACGATGTAAGACAAGCAAGTCAAGTAAGTGCCGCCGCTACAATATCTACACTTCCTGGAGCAAGAATAAATGAAATATTAAGTGCCTCACAAGGAACACCT
>CALKFR010000086.1 GCA_938084555.1 uncultured Flavobacteriaceae bacterium
ATGAATAAGTCCTTCAACTCCTTCCGATACTTCTACAAATGCACCATAATCTGCAATTACAACAACTTCACCCGTTACTTTATCACCAATCTTAAGATCAGCATTTAAAGCATCCCAAGGATGAGATGATAATTGTTTTAATCCTAATTGGATTCTAGATTTGTTATCGTCAAAGTCTAAAATTACAACATTTAATTTTTGATCTAATTCAACCACTTCATTTGGATGGTTTATTCTAGACCATGATAAATCTGTAATATGAACTAATCCGTCAACTCCACCTAAGTCAACAAATACTCCATAAGAAGTAATATTCTTAACAATACCTTCTAATACTTGTCCTTTTTCTAGTTGACCAATAATTTCTTTCTTCTGTATTTCAATATCTGCTTCAATAAGCGCTTTATGAGAAACAACAACGTTTTTAAATTCATGGTTAATTTTAACTACCTTGAATTCCATTGTTTTCTCAACGTATTGATCGTAATCACGGATAGGTTTCACATCAATTTGAGACCCTGGCAAGAATGCTTCTATTCCAAATACATCTACAATCATACCACCTCTAGTTCTACACTTTACGAATCCATTAACAACTTCACCTGTTTCATGAGCATTGTTAACACGTTCCCATGCCTTGATTACTCTAGCTTTCTTGTGAGATAATACTAATTGACCAGAACTATCTTCTCTTTTATCTACTAAAACTTCTACTTTATCACCAACAGCTAAACTGGAATTATATCTAAACTCATTCAAAGAAATAACTCCTTCAGATTTAGAATTAATGTCTATAATAGCATCTCTGTCTGTGATTCTTATCACAAGACCTTCAATAACGTCACGCTCTTTTACAAAACCTACAGTTCCTTCTAAAGCGCTTTCAAATTCTTTTAATTTAGACTCATCAACAGCTTCAATACCTTCTTCGTATTTATGCCAGTTAAAGTTCTTTAAAAAGTCTTCTTGTGTTTCTTCTTTTGCTACAGTTGTAGTTTCTGTAACTTCTACAGTTTCTGTAGATTCTGCAGCAGCTTCAACAGCTACTTCTTGTACTTCTGGAGCCTTAGCAGGTTCCGTTTTTTTTGTTTCTTCAGACATGCTGAAAATATTTTTTGTATCTTACTGTAATCCAGACTATTAACGATAAAAACTCTAAGAGATGTTATACTTATTTGTGATCTTAAAAATCCTTTTTTTAATCTGTTATCGTAAAAAGGAGTGCAAATGTACAAAATTCTACTGATTATTAAGTTTTTAACTAATATAAAATTTTTAATTTATTGAAGTTTTTATAAGTTAAAAGATGAGGGACAGAATAAATTAATTTTTATAATAATAATTAGTTTAATAGATATTTTGTAGTAAAAATAAAAATGCAAGAAGTACATTTGTAATCCATTTAATTATCAGTTAATAAAAATTAAATAGCTTACTTAAGAAGATAACATGAATAAAGGGATCAAAGACTTAATAGACCAAGGTAAAATGCTTCCTCTAATGGAAGAGTTTTATACTATTCAGGGTGAGGGATACCATACTGGAAAAGCCGCTTATTTTATTCGTGTAGGTGGTTGTGATGTAGGATGTCATTGGTGTGATGTTAAAGAAAGCTGGAATGCAGACTTGCATCCTCCAACACTAGCTGACACAATAGTTGAACATGCTAAAAAATACTCTGACACTGTCGTTATTACTGGTGGTGAGCCATTGATGTGGTCAATGGATTATTTAACAAATAAACTTCATCAACAGGGAATAAAGACACATATTGAAACCTCTGGCGCCTATTCTTTCTCTGGTAATTGGGACTGGTTTTGTTTATCTCCAAAAAAGACAAAACTTCCTTTAAAGGAAGTTTATAAAAAAGCAAATGAACTCAAAATAATCATTTTCAACAAAAGTGACTTTACATTTGCAGAAGAACAAGCTTCTAAAGTAACTAGTAATTGTGAATTATTTTTACAACCTGAGTGGAGTAAAAAAGAGAAAATGACTGAGCTTATCGTAGATTATGTAATGAAAAATCCTAAATGGAAAATTTCGTTACAAACTCATAAATATTTAAATATCCCTTAATTTTTCTTCTACTAATTTTAAAATAATCTCAAATTGTTTTTCTTTTGTTAATTCTGAGTTATCAATTTCTATTGCACCTTCAGCTTTTATCAATGGAGAATCTTTTCTTGTTGTATCTACTCGATCCCTTTCAACAACATTTGTGTAAACATCCTTATAACTAACTTTTTCTCCTTTCTGAATCAATTCATCGAAACGTCTTTGTGCTCTAGTTTCAGCAGAAGAAGTCATAAAAATTTTTAGTTCAGCATCTGTAAACACAACACTCCCAATATCTCTTCCATCCATGACAACTGCTTTGTTTTTTCCTATTTCTTTTTGGATTGCTACAAGTTTTCTTCGTACTTCAGGGATGGCAGACACTTTACTAACTAGATTAGAAACCTCTAATGAACGTATCAATTTTTCAACATTTACGTCATTTAAATACATTTCAGCAAAGCCAAGAGATTCGTTATAAATAAACTTTAAACTAGCAGTATCTAAATTATCAATCAAATCTGAAATATTAAATTGACTATTTGTGATATAACCCTTTTGCATTGAAAAAAGAGTCATAGCTCTATACATTGCACCGCTATCAACGTAAATATATCCCAATTTACTAGCTAATTGCTTAGCTATTGTACTTTTACCCGTGGATGAATACCCATCTATTGCTATGGTAATTCTCTTGTTCATTATCTTTTATCTAGATCTAATTGTAAACTAAACGTACTAGCACTTGTTGCCGCATGATATTTTGAAAAAGCGTAATTGAATCTTAATTTATTCATTTTAATTCCAAAACCAAAAGAAATACCACTAAAAGTTCTTGCATTTTGTAATTTTAATTCACTTGATCTTCTAAAATTATATCCTGCTCTTAGATTAATAGGGCTTTCAGGAAAAAATTCTGCACCAATAACTAAATGTCTGATCGCATTTGTAAAAAAAGATATATTTTCATTGGTAATGTTCCCTTCTAAATCACTTGTTGAATTCGATGGATTAGGGACGGCTACATTCCACTGTTGAAGATTATCCAGTGTTAAGTGCCATTTTAAAGGAACATATCTAAGCTTATAAGAACCTCCAATAGCTACTTTGAAAGGTAATTTCTCGTTGGTGCCATCAAAGGTTTGAATTTGTGTACCAATATTTCTAGCAACTAATGTAAAAGCATAAGGTTTATAAGGACTATAATACAAAACAGCAATATCAGTAGCTATACCACTAGATGTAAAATTACTAATCTTAGAATTGATTAACTTCCCATTAAAACCCATGAAAAAGTTTGTCCAAGGAAGATTAAAAGCATAACCTACAGTAAGGGCTACATCACTTGCTTTAAAGTTACCTGTTTCATTGCCATTTTCATCTGCCTCAATAAGAGTACCATAATTTAAATATTTAATACTTCCATGAATAGCTCCAAAACGTCTATTTATAACTTGAGAGTAAGAGGCCGAACCAACACTTATTCCGGCTAAGAAACTTGTATAATTAATTGAAAGTTGTTTATCTAATTCTGCATTAATAGTTGAGGGATTCCACATGGGTTGATTAACATCATTAATTAACGTTAATACTTCACCACCCAATGCTACCTGTCTTGAAGATGAGGTAAGGTTTAAAAATTGGAAAACACTTTCGCCACCAACTTGACCATATAAGGTGGATGAAAATAAAATCAAGTAGCAAAAAAATATTTTTTTCATAGACTTTAACCATCAAGAATGGGCTCTATTTAATAACGTGTAAATTTATTAATATTTTATAGCCTTACATAAATATACTCCAAAAAAAAACCTCATTCGTTAGAATGAGGTTTAAAATAGATACTGAATAATCAGTATAAAGAAAGGCAGCGACCTACTCTCCCACATAAAATGCAGTACCATCGGCGCTATTGGGCTTAACTTCTCTG
>CALKFR010000087.1 GCA_938084555.1 uncultured Flavobacteriaceae bacterium
AAACATTTAGAGGCACCAAGTAAAGATTCAGACATTCATTTTTTAAAGCAAAAAATTAATAACGGTGCTTCGTACATAGTTACTCAGATGTTTTACGATAATAAAAAGTTTTTTGAGTTTGAAGAGAAATGCAGACTTGCCGGTATTAATGTTCCAATTATTCCAGGATTAAAACCAATCTCAACCAAAAGACAATTAAATTTAATACCACATCGCTTCAGTGTAGACTTGCCAGATGATTTAATCATGGAGGTGGTAAAATGTAAAGATAATGATGCCGTAAGACAAGTTGGGGTAGAATGGTGTATTGAGCAAAGTAAAGAGCTATTAAAATATGGTGTTCCTTTCCTTCATTATTACACAATGGGAAAATCATCAAATATTTATCAAGTTGCTTCTGAAGTATTTTAAATTGATAGATAAACTTCTTCGATAGACTCATAGCAAAAAGTAATTTTAAGACCCTAGTAAAGAGAAATATTTAACTATTTTTGTAATGTAAAATTTAAAATAAAAAAACCATGGCATTAGAAATTACAGATGCAAATTTTGAAGAAGTAGTGTTACAATCAGATAAGCCCGTATTGGTAGATTTTTGGGCCGCTTGGTGTGGACCTTGTAGAATGGTAGGACCTATTATTGATGAAATTCACGGAGAATATGAAGGGAAAGCCGTTGTGGGAAAAGTAGATGTTGATTCAAATCAAGAGTTTGCTGCAAAATATGGTGTACGAAATATTCCTACAGTGTTATTATTTAAAAATGGAGAAGTTGTAGATAAACAGGTTGGTGTAGCTCAAAAAAATGTATACACAGATAAAATTGACGCCAACTTATAAAATTTAAAAAAATATTCAGAGATAAAAGGTTTGGCAAATGTCAAACCTTTTTCTATTTTAGGAATTAATGATAGATCTTTCTAACATACAAAATTCAGAAATTAAAAACCTGGAGTTATTAGCCCGTCAAATAGTGGAGGGATTTATAACAGGAATGCATAAAAGTCCTTTTCATGGATTTTCTGTAGAGTTTTCTGAGCACAAGTTGTACAATAAGGGAGAAAGCACGCGCCATATAGATTGGAAACTTTTCGCAAAAACAGAAAAGTTATATACCAAGAAATACGAAGAAGAAACCAATTTAAGATGTCATATTATTATAGATAATTCTGCTTCCATGCATTATCCAGTAGTAAAAGAACAACAAATAAATCAGTTAAATAAAGTAGGGTTTTCAGCAGTTGCCTCTGCTTGTTTAATGGAAGTTTTAAAAAGACAACGTGATGCAGTGGGACTTAGTATTTTTGCAGACTCTTATCAATATTATGCTCCAGAAAAAGGAAGTGATCGACATAGAAAGATTATTCTTCATCAACTGGAAAATCTTCTGACACGTTCATCAGATGCTAAAACTCAAACCCATCAGTACTTGCACGAAATTGCAGAAAAAATTCACAGACGCTCTTTAATTTTTCTATTTACAGATATGTTTCAAACCAATATAAATCAGCAAGAAATATTTGAAGCATTAAGGCATTTAAAACATAACAAACACGAAGTTGTTCTGTTTCATACCTTTGATATGAAAACAGAATTAAATTTTGATTTTAATAATACTCCAAAAAAATTTGTTGATATTGAGACTGGTGAAGAGGTTAATTTATTTGCCCAAAATATTCAAGAAAAGTACAAACAAATGGTTGATTCTTATTTTAAAAAATTAAAAAACAAATGCCTTCAATATAAGATTGATTATGTCCCTGTAGACGTTAAACAAGGTTTTCATCAAGTATTAACTAGCTATTTTTTAAGTAGGCAAAAAATGCTGTAATTTTCGCCCTTTCTGTTTGGATATATAAAAAACTGACTTATATTTGCAACCGCTTTAAGCAACGGTCTGGTAGTTCAGCTGGTTAGAATACCTGCCTGTCACGCAGGGGGTCGCGGGTTCGAGTCCCGTCCAGACCGCAAAAGCATCTCAAAAGAGATGCTTTTTTTATTTTTATTACCTTATGCTCTTTATTTTTATTCATCATGAAAAAAGTTTTTTTAGTTTTTTTATTAATTTTCTTTTCTTGTAAAGATATGGGTACGAAGAAGTATGAAGTAGGTCATATAAATACTACATATGGTGACATGTACTTTTGGCTCTATAATGAAACCCCATTGCATAAGACTAGTTTTATAGAATTATCGGATGATAAGTATTGGGATAGTTTGAGTTTCAATAGAGTAATTGAGGGCTTTGTTATTCAAGGTGGTTGCCCGGACGTTCCTGAGGGATTTTCAAACTCTCCTTATCTCATCGAGCCAGAATTTATTCCTAAAATTAAACACCAATATGGTGCTGTTGGTATGGGAAGAGATGATAATCCTGAGAAGTTATCAGCAGGATGTCAATTTTACATAGTTCATGATGCTGAGGGTATTCCTAGACTTGATAACAATTACACTGTTTTTGGTCAATTGTTTAAGGGCTTAGATGTTTTAAATAAAATTGCAACACTTCCAACAGATTCTTTAGATAAACCATTAAATAGAGTTTCGATCAAAGTAAGAACTCTTTTGTTAACTAAAAAAGAATTAACTCAATTTGGAGGATTAACTTTTTTAAAATAATAATTAAACTTTTCTGTATTATTAATAAAATTATATTTTATTTCATGTTTTATGTTTAAAAAAATAGAGCTAACATTACACAAAATTTGTTTTTTTATTTTATTTATAAAGAAAAAAAAATTATTTTTGTTATGAGTTGTTTTTAAAGAAACTACTCGTTAAAAAATTTAAACCCCTAATCTCCTCATTAAATGGAAACTAACCTTTCTGTATTAATACCTCGTATAAGTAAACTTTCACAGAAATTTGATAATACTTCTTTAATACTCAGTCATCATTGGGTTTTAATTGATGAAATTAATTCCAAAAAGAAACTATATATCTTTAGAAAAAATAAAGAACTTTTAATTTCTAAAGATGGTAAGGTAGAGATAGCTTCATGGAGATATTTGGGTAAAAACACTCTTCTTATTGAACAAGAGAAAGTGAAAAATTTATATAAGCATGGATTTTTTGATCAAAATTTAATAGCGATAAAAATTCGTGATAATGAAAATTATTCATTTTTTGTAAATGAAGAAAAATTTGATCTAGGTCTAAATTCTGAAAATAAAATAGGAAAATATTTATA
>CALKFR010000088.1 GCA_938084555.1 uncultured Flavobacteriaceae bacterium
TGATTTAAATTTTACTGTAGATACTCTTATTGATGTAGATTTTACACAAGACGAAGATACTGGAGAATATCTAATTCATCTAGAACCTGGTGAGGGCTCACAAACTGACTATTCAATGACTTTTGAGAGACAAGAGGGGCAAACTACAGATATTGCCTTTTTAAATTATTATTCATCTGAAAGTGGAAGAGTTACAACAAGTACAAATAGAAGGAGAAGACCTGAAGTTAGTGTTGGTGAATCAGATTAAGAAAACAAATTCAATAAAATTAAATATATAGTATTATTTTTAAATCCTATAACCTACAATATTTTACCAAAATATGAATAAAAAACACCCCTTATTATTCAATTTTTTACTAATATTTCTTCTAGGCTATAAGATACAAGCAAAAAATAAAGTCATTTATTATAAGGAAGTTTTTCACGTAAAAACTTCCTTAGTTCTTATTCAAGAACCTAAAGATTCTATCTTAGAAAAAAAATATGAGGAGTTAAATCTCTTAACTGAAACTAGTAATTATGTTGAAAGCTTACAAAAGGCTCTTTACCTCGATGAACAAGTAAGCAGTTCCGATAATTCAATGTTAAAGTTTAAAATTAAATTTTTAATTGCAAAAATTTATAGAAAAAATAGAGATCATAAAAAGGCGATAGCTAGTTACAAGAAGTCATTAAAATTATTAAATGGTTTTTTATTAGAAGGTGATGGAATAGATTTTACTCAACAAAAATACTTGGCTGAAAATTTATTAAATATTGGAAGTCAGTATCAACTTCTTAAAAAGTCTGATAGTGCTGTTTTTTATTATAAAAAACTGGAAGACATAATATATTTGGAAGACATAATTTATTATGAAAATGAAATTTTAGATTTTAAAGCAACATCTTACTCTAATTTATCAGGGATTTATCTATATGATACTACCTATACTAACCATTTAGATAAAGCAATTGATTATGCCAACAAAGCAATTTCAATTCACAAAATAAGAGGGAATAGAATTAACCAAGCCTCAGCCATCAATAATCTAGCAAACGTGTATTTATTAAATGGCAATTTTGAACAATCTAAAAAAATATATTTTGAAGGTATTAACCTCATAAAAAGAGATACCTCTAACAGAGCTATTAAAGTAAAAGCTAAATTGTATAATAATTTATCATGGGCCATGAGGCAACTAAAAGAATACAAAGCTTATGATTATCAAGAAACTGCTTATAATATGAAAGATGATCTTCGAGATTTAGAAACTCAAGAGATGTTAGAGCGTGTTACTGGTGAGTATAATGTAGATGTGGTAAGAAGGGAAGGAGAATTTGAAAAGAAAAAAGCACAAAGCCTTACATTATTAATAGGTATTAGTTTTTTTGCTATCATTTTATTGTTAGCTTTTTTATTAAATCAATACAAACTCCGTCAAAGAAATTTAAGTTTACAATTATTTAGACAAGAATTAGCACAACAACAAAAGCTTGAAAAAGTAAGAACTGAATCTCAAATTAGAATTTTAAATGCCACTTTAGATGGAAAAGAAACAGAAAGAAAACAGATTGCAGAAACCCTTCACGATAGTGTTAGTGCTTTATTGTCTTCAGCAAATTTACATTTACAGGCTTGTAAAAAAATATTTAAGGGTTCGGTTCCGCTAGAGGTAGATAAGTCTCAAAATATTATTGAGGAGGCTTCTCATAAAATTAGAGATTTATCCCATACCTTAGTTTCTTCTGTATTATTAAAATTTGGTTTGGCTTACGCAATTAAAGATATGGCTGAAAAATATTCAAATTCACAATTAGAAATTGAATATAAAACCAAAAATATAAAAAGATACAATCAAGACTTTGAAATTAAATTACATAATATTATACAAGAGCTTATCAACAATGTCATCAAACATAGTGAGGCATCAAATGCGAGCATACACATAAAGGATAAAGACGATAAAATAAAAATTTGTATCAAGGATGATGGAAAAGGATTTGATAAGTCATTTGTAAAGAAAAAAAATGGATTGGGAATTAATCAGATTAATGCTAGAATTCACATGATGAAAGGCAAATTTAGCATAGATTCAGAAAATAATTCTGGAACATCCATTACTATTGAACTTCCTGTTTTAAAGAAAGAATCACTCAGCTTTTCTTAGCCAATTCTATTATTTCTAAGTTTTTGATTTCTCCTTTATTCAGTTCAAAACGAAGCATAGTTCGAATAGTATGGAACCCATATTTACCAGCAGCACCAGGATTTAAGTGTAAAAGATTGAGTTTTTTGTCATATTGAATTTTTAAAATATGAGAATGCCCACTTATAAAAATTTGAGGTTTTATTTTTTTTATTTCCTCTCGAACTCTTGGATTGTATTTACTTGGATACCCCCCTATGTGAGTCATCCAGACTGTTGTTTCTTCAACTCTAAACTTATTGTCTAATGGAAATTGAGAACGTGCATCTTTTCCATCAATATTACCATACACAGCTCTTAAAGGTTTTAACTTATTAATGGTGTCAGTTACCTTTAAGTTTCCAATATCACCAGCATGCCAAACCTCATCAGCTTGTTTAACAAACTTTAAAATTTGATCATCAATAAAACTATGGGTATCTGAGAGTAGTAAGATTTTCTTCACGAAACGAAAGTACAAATAACAAAATAAATTTCGTAATTTTAAACACTCTTATAACACCATACTTTTTTGAGATATTTCATAGAATTGTCATACAAAGGAACAAATTATCATGGCTGGCAAATTCAACCAGATGTAAACTCTGTACAAGAGGAAATTACTAAGGCCTTTGAGACAATTCTTCAAGAAAAAATTCAGATTGTTGGCGCTGGAAGAACAGATGCAGGTGTACATGCAAGTCAAATGTTTGCCCATGTAGATACCAAAAAAGAGTTAACGAATGAACATGTTCATAAGTTCAATACCATCTTACCGAATGATATAGTTATCAAGTCTATTAAAGAAGTTTTAGAAAATAAACATGCTCGCTTTGATGCTATTAGTAGAAGTTATGAATATAGGATTTTAATAGGGAGAGATCCTTTTTTATTGGATACTACTTGGCAAATACATCAAAAAAAATTTCAGGTAGAGAAAATGAATGAAGCCGCTAAAGTTTTATTTCAATATAAAGATTTTGAAAGTTTTTCAAAAGTAAAAACAGATGTAAAAACTTTTAATTGTAAGATAATGAGTGCATTCTGGAAGTTAGAAGGGAACCAATTAATATTTTATATTAAAGCAAATAGATTTCTTAGAAACATGGTTCGTGCTATTGTTGGAACTTTACTTGATGTTGGTTTAGAAAAAATATCTTTGGAAGACTTTAGAAATATTATTGAAAGTAAAAAGAGGAGTGAGGCGGGGTTATCGGTTCCTGCAAAAGGATTGTTTTTAACAGAAGTTAATTACTAGAATAAACTACTAAAACTAAAATAAAAAATAGATATAGATGTCTGAAAAAGTATCAGGAAATGCATTTGATATAAAAATTTTTTTAAGATTAATGAGTTATGCTAAAAATTATAAACTCAGATTTTTTATTGCTGCTATATCTACCATTACACTTGCTTTTGTATCTGCTGTAAATCCTTATATAGTTGGGATAACCGTGAATGATTTCATTAAAAATCAGGATGTTAATCAATTGATATTCTATATTCAAATCTTATCAACTATAGTATTTGCTGAGGTAATTTTACAATTTTTATTTATCTATTATGCCAATTGGGTAGGACAGCACATTATTAGAGACATAAGAGCTAAAGTATTTAGAAATATTCAGAGCTTTAGAATGTCTTATTTTGACGCTACTTCAGTTGGTCGATTAGTTACAAGAGTAGTCTCAGATATTGAAACTATTGCTAACTTTTTCACACAAGGAGTTTTTATGATTGTTAGTGATATTTTAAAAATGTTAGTTGTTATTGTAGTTATGTTTGTTATGAATTGGCGTTTAGCATTAGTTGCTTTATCTGTATTGCCAATTTTAGTGTATGCTACAAAAATTTTCCAAGTAGCTATTAAAGCAACATTTCAAGACGTTAGGAATGAGGTAGCCAACTTAAATGGATTTGTTCAAGAAAGAGTTACTGGAATGAAAATTCTTCAGTTATTCACTAGAGAGCATATAGAATATAACAATTTTAAAGAAATAAACAACAAGCATAAAAAGGCACATGTAAAAACTGTTTGGTTTTATTCTATATTTTTTCCAATTGCAGAAATTGTATCATCTATTGCTATAGGTTTAATTGTTTGGTCTGGTGGATATCAAATATTGGATAGCTTTACAACTTTGGGAGCTGTTATTGCTTTTATAAAAATGTCACAAATGTTATTTAGACCCCTTCGTCAAATTGCAGATAAGTTCAACCAGTTACAAATGGGGATTGTTTCTGGAGAACGCGTATTTAAGGTAATTGACACAAAAAGTTTTATTGGTAAGGAGGGAAGTTTGGATGCATCAACTATCAAAGGAGATTTAAATTTCAATAAGGTGCGATTTAGTTATATAGAGGGTGAAGAAGTTTTGAAAGGCATCTCTTTTCAAGTTGATAAAGGACAAACAGTAGCCATAGTTGGTGCAACAGGTGCTGGGAAATCTACTATTATAAACTTAATTAACCGTTTTTATGAAATAGATAGTGGTTCAATATCTGTAGATGCTATTCCTGTAGAAGATTATGAATTATCATCTTTAAGAAATCAAATAGCTGTTGTTTTACAAGATGTTTTTTTATTTTCAGACTCCATCTATAATAATATTACTCTAAAGAATCCGAAGATTACTTTAGAGGAAGTGATTGAAGCCTCAAAAAAGATTGGAATTCATAATTTTATTATGACACTTCCCGGTAATTACCATTATAATGTTAAAGAAAGAGGCGTCATGTTGTCATCTGGGCAAAGACAATTAATAGCTTTTTTAAGAGCTTATGTAAGCAGCCCTAGAATACTAATTTTAGATGAAGCAACTTCTTCTGTAGATTCTCATGCAGAGCAAATGATTCAATATGCCACAGATACTATTACTAAAGGTAGAACTTCCATAATAATTGCTCATAGGTTAGCTACTATTAAAAAAGCTGATAAAATCATTGTTATGGATAAAGGCATTCTAGTAGAGGAAGGAACTCACAAAGAATTATTAAATAAAAAAGAGGGATATTATAAAAACCTTTATGATAAGCAATTTAGCTTGGAACTTGTTTCTTGATTTAAAAATCGAGTATTACTGAATATCGTTTCTTAATTTAACTAACAATTCATCATAATTCTCATACAAAATAAAACTTCCATCCTTAATGTAAGAAATTTCCCCTGTTTCCTCAGAAACTAACAGACAAACTGCATCAGTTTTTTCTGAGATACCAAAGGCTGCTTTATGTCTTAAACCAAAACGGGAAGGAATATTAATGCTGTCTGAAACTGGTAATACTATTCTTGTAGCTACAACGAAATTATCTCGAATAATAGTTGCACCATCGTGTAATGGACTATTTTTATAAAAGATACTTTCCAGTAAAATTTCATTCATCTCAGCATTCATTCGATCACCAGTTGTTATTAAAAAATCTAAACTATTAGTGCGTTCAAGAACAATAAGTGCCCCAGTATTAGATGAAGACATTTTTTTACAAGCGTTCAAAAGGGTTTCTACATTTGTTTCAAGTGCAATTTCAGATTTTAAAAACTTAAGTTGTTTTAGGAAATTTGTTCTAGATCGAACATTAGTAGTTCCAATCATTAATAAAAATTTTCTAATTTCTTGCTGAAAAACAATAATTAATGCGATTACTCCTCCACTTAATAGATACCCTAAAATATTACTCAACATTTCCATTTTTAGGATTTGAGTTATTTTCCATATGAGAAAAATAAATGCGATTCCTAAAAATATATTTATAGCTACAGTTCCTTTTAACAACTTATATGTATAATAAATTAGTATGGCTACCAATAAAATATCTAGAGCATCTAAAAAAGAAAAGTCAAGAAAGTCTAACATAGAGTTTTATGAATTTTTGTAAATGTACAAAATTAGTTAAGTAGATTCACAATGTTTATAGCTTCAACAGCTTCTTTAACATCATGAACTCGTAAGATATTAGCTCCATTAAGTAATGCTATGGTGTTGGCACTTGTGGTAGCATTTAGCGCTTCTTTTGGTGATAGACCTAAAGGTTTATAGAGCATTGATTTTCTTGAGACACCTGCTAAAATGGGAACCTCTAAATTTTTAAAAAGTGCTAAATCTTTTAATAGTTGGTAATTGTGTTCTATTGTTTTTCCAAATCCAAATCCAACATCGATTACTACATCTTTAAGTTGAAGTTGATTTAATTTAAAAATTTGATTGGCAAAGAAAGAAATTAATTCTGTAGTGATATTCTCATAAGTTGGCTTTTGTTGCATGTTTTGAGGTGTTCCTTTAATATGCATCAAAATGTATGGAACTTGAAGTCTAGCCACAGTTTCGAACATTTTATCATCTAATGTACCTCCAGAAATATCATTTATTACAGCGGCCCCAAGAGCTACTGTTTCAATAGCTATAGAGCTTCTAAAAGTATCAACAGAAATTATAGCTTGTGGAAATTCTTTAAGTATTGTTTTGATGGCAGGAATTATTCTTTTTAATTCTTCTTCTTCAGAAATATGTAAAGCTCCAGGTTTGGATGAATAAGCACCAACATCAATAAAGGTAGCACCTTCTGTGAGCATTTTTTCAGTTTGGTAAAGAATTTCTTTCTCATTTGTATAGTATCCTCCATCATAAAAAGAATCAGGAGTTATATTCAAAACTCCCATTACTTTGGGTGAAGAAAAATCGATAAGCTTCCCTTTACAATTAATGGTCATGTTTAATTACTTTATTTATTACAGCTGATTTTTTTGGTGCTGTGTAAGCATCCATTTTTAACATCAATTCACTAACATTATGACCAACCAATAGCATTTCTTTATTTTCTTGTTTTAAATATCCTTCTGTAACCATATGTTCTAGTTGTTTGAGTGTATGATTAAAATAACCATTTACATTTAAAATTCCATTTGGTTTTTGTTCAATATGCAATTGACCTAAAGTTAATCCCTCAAAAAGTTCATCTAATGTACCAAAACCTCCAGGTAAAGATATATATCCGTCTGCAAGTTTACTCATCATTACCTTTCTTTCGCTCATTGTCTTAGTAACAATTAATTCAGATACATTTTTATTTACAACTTCTTCTTTTTTTAAGAAAGCGGGAATAATTCCAATTACTATACCACCTTTTTTTAAAATGGTTTCCGATAAAATACCCATCATACCAATTTTACCTCCACCATATACTAGAGTAATATTATTGTTAACAAAGTAATTACCAAGCTCAATGGCAGCATTTTTATAAATTGGATTAAATCCAAGACTAGAGCCACAGAAAACAACAATTTTTTTCATAAAACTGAGATAGATTTTTTAGTTCATAAAATTTGAACGAAATTTACGGAAATTAATATTGTTTATGCCGAATACTTCTAACCAATACGATAGTGTTGTAGAACAATGCAGAAATTTGTTCACCAAGAAAATGAGTGATTATGGATCTGCTTGGAGAATTTTACGTTTACCTTCATTAACAGATCAAATTTTTATCAAAGCACAGCGTATTCGTCAGCTTCAAGAAAATGATATTCGTAAGGTAGATGAGGGAGAAAAATCTGAATTCATAGGGATCATTAATTATTCTATCATGGCTTTAATTCAATTAGAGCTCGGTGTTGTTGAAAACCCTGATTTGTCATCAGAAGAAGCCACAGATTTATATGATAAACACATGACAATTACCAAAGTACTTATGGAAAATAAAAACCATGATTATGGTGAGGCTTGGAGAGATATGAGAGTAAGCTCATTAACAGACTTAATTATTCAAAAGCTATTACGTGTTAAACAGATAGAGGATAATGAAGGAAAAACTCTTGTTTCTGAAGGTATTGACGCTAATTATCAAGATATGATTAATTATGCTGTTTTTGCAATGATTCTTTTGAATGAATAATTTGATTAATTAAAATTTAGTTTCATGTTTTTAAAGTTAATAGTACAGCTGTCTAGAATATTTGTTGGAGCCATGTTTATTTTTTCTGGCTTTGTAAAATTGGTTGATCCTATAGGATCTCAATATAAATTTGAAGAATATTTTGGAGAAAGTGTCTTGAATTTAGAATTTTTAATTCCTTATGCACTTCCTTTTTCAATTGTGCTAATTATTATAGAAATTATGTTAGGGGTTGCGCTATTACTTGGCTATAAACCTAAGAGTACTGTTTTGAGTTTACTAGGATTAACTTCTTTATTTTTATTTTTAACTTGGTATTCTGCTTATTACAATAAAGTTACTGATTGCGGTTGTTTTGGTGATGCTATAAAATTAACTCCATGGGAAACTTTTTGGAAAAATGTAGTTTTAATTGGGCTCATATTATTGTTATTATTGGGCGCAAAAAATATCAAAGAAATTTTTCCGAAGAAACTAACTTCTTTTCTAATTCTAATTGCGTTAGTCGGTTTTTCATATACTACATTCCATGTGTTAAACCATCTACCCATTATAGATTTCAGAGCTTATGCCATAGGTAAAAGTATTAAAGAAGGTATGAAGTATCCTGAAGATGGAAGTATTCCACCTGTTCACGATTTTATGCTAGAAGATACCCAAAACGATTTAGCACCTGAAATTTTAGCAATGGATAAAGTATTATTGGTTATTGTTTATAATGCTTCAAAATCTTACAATAAAGGTTTTGCTGAAATAAAAAAGATAGCAGACCAAGCAATAAATAAAGGATACAATGTCTATGGTGTTTCTGCTTCTTTTGAAGACGATTTAATTCTTATTCAAAACAATTATGATTTACCATTTAATTTTTTATTTTGTGACGAAACCACATTAAAAACTATGATTAGAGCTAATCCTGGTGTTATGACGCTTAGTAATGGTACCGTTACAGGAAAATGGAATTGGAATGATATTGATGATATAAATTTATAATCTATATGAGGCAATTAATTTTCGTATTTATTGGTGGAGGATTTGGAAGTGTTCTTAGATATATTGTTGGTAGATATCTAAATAATCCTGAATCTAGTTTTCCACTGGGTACATTTACTGTAAATGTTTTAGGAAGTTTATTCATTGGAATTATCATAGGATTAGCTGCAAAGAATAATACATTAACACAAAATCAAACCTTATTATTGGCTACTGGTTTTTGCGGAGGTTTTACTACTTTTTCAACATTTGCATATGAAAATCATTCCCTTTTTAAAAGTGGAGATTTTACATCTTTTGCCCTGTATACCTGTGCAAGTTTTGTAATAGCTTTTTTAGCTGTTTTTGCCGGAATATACTTGTCTAGAATTCTATCCTAAAATTTGATTTAAATCATCAAAATACAGAGAGTTAGCGTTTTTTAAAATCTTTAATCCCTGCCAATATAGACGTGTTGAGATGATTATCTCTTGGAGTTAGTGGACAAGAGTAATCGTCGTTATATGCACAATATGGATTGTAAGTATTATTGAAGTTCAATTTAAGAGTTCCATTGGTATTAATACTGCTTTTAAAGACATCCATATAACGTCCACCACCGTAAGAATCTCCACCACTAGTTTCATCAGTAAATGGAAGAAATAAATAGTCTTCAAAAATTGGATTCTCAGATTCTTCTAAACTTTCATACAACGTTAATTGCATTTCTTTTCCTTTCAGAGTAAATGTTAAAATTCCAAATTCTCTGTAATAAGATTTCTCATCAGTATTAGTAGCCATTCCCAAAAAAGGGGTGTCTGGTGTTTTTTCAATAGAAGCTGTTATGATGTAGGATGAGTCTACAGGAAAGAAGTCCAAACCTTTGAAGTTTTTCAAATCTTTGTTTTTTAGGGGTGATTTTGATGCATCTTTGAAAACAGCATTTAATTTTTGTTGATAAATGGTTTTACCAATTAAAGGTCTTTTATCCTCTGAATTACAAGAGATAAACAATAGTGAAAAAAATAGTATAAGAAGATACTTCATAGTCTTTCTCTAAAGATATTTATGGGTTCATCATATAAATTAATCAAAATGTTTACTATTCTCTTTAACAAATTCTATAATCAAAAATACTATATTATCACTACAATTATAAAATTTATGATCTAAAGTATCCCATAAGTTTGGTTTAAAATTTGATAAAATACTTCTTCTTAAGTCTGTATCTTTTGGAATAGGAATTTCATTAAATAATAAAAAAGAATCATAAATTATTGAAGCAGTTTTATATGCTCTAATTTTTTCATAAGCTTCTAATATTTCATGAGAAAATTGCCCTGCAGAGTCCCAGAAAAAAGTTTTAAATCCACCATTTGTAATATGGTTTTCAAAAATATCTACATATATGAAAGTTTTTTCATATTCATTTAAATTTTCAAAGTTGTCTCTAATTGCTATTTTTCTTCCAATAATTTCTCCTATTCTGGTAATCTTATCAGAATCATTATTTAATAATAATGCAATTTCTGTTGAGTTCATTATTGAAAATTATTCAATTGCTTTTTTAAAAGCATTTTTACCTCCTACTATAGGTATACTTAGTCTCGTTTCCATTAAGTCGATGGTTAATTCAGTTCCTGGTTTGGGTGATATTGTATATTCAGAATCACTTGAAAATAACATTAAGCCTATTTGTTGTCCTTTTTTTATAATTTGATCATCAGGTTGTAAGTCAAATTTCATTGAATAAAATTTGCCAGGAATTAGTGGAGAACTTTTAGTTAATGAAGCGTGATTTTGAAGATCTGCCCATCCTCTTGTAATTATGTTTTCAGTTATTTTGGCACTCTTATTTATATTCCAAGGAAGAGATACTAAATAAACAGAAAAATTTACTGCTGCTTTTGAGCTGGCAGCTTTTATACTTATATTTGGTACTCCTGAAATATGAACATCTTCCTTTAGTATGTTTGATACATATAATAATCTGTGTTGTGATGAATTAGACTGTGCTAATGTTGTTGCAGAGATTGAGGCATTATCTGAAAAAGTTTCTCGTTCTTGACGATCAGATTTATCGAGAGTCAACTTTCCATACTTAGCGTCATTAGATTTTAAATAAAATGTTACTTGATTAGCTTCAGGATTAGGATAAGCTTGATAGGGTGTTGGATTTTGTTGTTTGTCATATTCTCTTACTATCCATGCTTTGGGATCATTTTCAACTCCATTTTCTATACCATGTAAATATCTAGTGAACCATCGATTCATCATTTTCATTGGGGGAGGTCCTCCATGCCCATTTTGATGATAGTAAATTTGTGTAGGTATTCCCATTTCTATTGCTCTTTTTGAAATACGATAGCTATGTTCAGGCATCACATTCCAATCATTAAAACCATGAGCCATCAATAAAGCTGCTTTCATTGGCTTCATCTGATTAAGATAATCTCTTCCAGCCCAAAAATCATTGTAGTCGCCAGTAATTCTATCCATCCCGTTTTTCATCTCAGTATCTCTTACTGTTTTATTGTTATAGGCGCGTTTAGATTCATCTCCACTATGAATAAAATCATACAATACATCAATGTCTTCTCCCAAATACCCACCTGGAGATCGAACCAGTCCGTTAGATCTATAATAATGATAATAAGAGGTGTTTGGAGCAATTGGTATAATTGCTTCGAGTCCTTCAACACCAGTTGTAGCTGCGGCTAAAGGGAGTGTTCCATTGTAAGAAGTTCCGGTCATACCAACTTTACCAGTAGACCAGTAGGCTTTAATAGTTTCATTTCCATAGGGAGTTGTGTAGCCGGGAACTCTTCCACATAGCCAATCTATGACTGCTTTTGGTGCCAATGATTCATTTTCACCACCAACTGTTGGTGCACCCTGAGAAAGTCCAGTTCCAGGAGACGAAGAATGCACAACGATATACCCTCTAGGCACCCATTTTCTAATATGAGAATTTGAAATTATTGGTCTTTTCCCTTTTCGTATTACTTCTGGATGAACAATTCCATCTACTTTTTCACCTAATTCATGCTTTACATTCCAAAAAGCTCCTTTAGTTGCAGGAGCTACTCCTGCAAAATAAGGACTAGTTACATAAATAATCGGTAATTTTAAATCTTGAGTTTCTGTTTGAACAGGTCTTGTTACAGAAACGTGCATTCTATCCATTTTTCCGTCTCCATCTGTATCAAAATTAGTTGCTACCCATAAATCATGTCGAATCCATTTGTTTGGAGTATTAAATGCATCTATTATTTGTGCTTCTCCATTTTTAAAAATAGGAACTATTTTTTCTTGAGCGTGTAAAAAAAGAACATTAAAAAGTAAACTAAAAAAAATTATTTTCTTCATGTATTAATTTTTAGAATGGGTTGGTTTATTTTATAGTTGAATTTATAAAAATGAGGTGAATTTAAAGTTCATTTTGATGCTTATCCTTTATTTCTAGTCGTAAAAATACAAAACAAATAAGGAGACCTAAAGAATTAAGTGGTTATTTGAACACAGATTTTTATGTTTCATATAATAAATTTGTATTTTTAGTAACATTTTAAAACCTCATCATGCATATTTTCAAAAAACTAATTGTTTTAGTCTTATTTTTTACGGTTTCGAATTCATTTTCTCAAGATTACTTCTTCAAAGATAAACACCCATTTGATTCAAGTATTCCAACACCAGAGGAATTTTTGGGATATCCAATAGGCGATCAGCATACCAGACATGATCAAATTGTATCTTACTTTTATAAATTGGCAGAGATTTCAGATAAGGCAGAAATTGAGGTATATGGGTATACTCATGAAAGAAGGAAACTAGTCATACTAAAAGTATCTTCTCAGGATAATTTATCTGACTTAAATGAGATAAAAAAACAACATTTAAAGTTTATTAATCCAACCATAGCACCTAAAAATTATGATGAGGTTCCAGTATTTATTCAATTAGCATATAACGTTCACGGAAATGAGCCCTCCAGTTCTGAAGCAGCATTATTAACTGCTTATACACTAGTTGCATCAGAGAGTGAAGAAGTGGAAAATTATCTTAATAATTCTGTTATTTTTATAGATCCTACCATCAATCCAGATGGAAGGGATAGACATACCCAGTGGGCTAATCAATACAAGGCGTCTTCGTTGGTTTCTGATAACGCTGATGCAGAGCACAACGAAATGTGGCCCAGAGGAAGAACCAATCATTATTGGTTTGACTTAAATAGAGATTGGTTGTTAGCTGTACATCCAGAAAGTCAAGGAAAATTAAAATGGTATCATGAATGGTATCCAAATGTCGTTACAGACTTCCATGAAATGGGCACTAATAGTAACTTCTTTTTTGAACCTATGAAAGCTATTGGTTCTAAGGACCCGATAATGCCAAAAGAAAATTACGAAGATTTAAATAATTTGTTTGCACCTTATTTTGCAAAAACTATGGATGATATAGGATCTCTGTACTTTACTAAAGAAGCCTTTGATGGAACGTATCCAGGATATGGGTCATCTTATCCAGATTTGCAGGGAGCTTTGGCATTATTGTTTGAGCAAGCAAGTTCTAGAGGGCATTTACAGGATACAGATTATGGAACAATTTCATTTGGATTTACCATAAGAAACCAATACAGATCAAGTATAGCTACCATAAAAGCAGCTGTAGAAAATAAAACAGTATTAAGAAAATATCAACAAAATTTTTTTAAATCTGCAGTCACAAAAAAAACTGCTTCAGGTTTTTCTGGGTATGAATTTGGAGATAATTTTGATCAAAATAGAAACAAGGCTTTTGTTGATTTCTTGTTGAAACACAAGATTAAAGTATATGAAAAAGGGGATAAATTTTATGTACCGTTAAAGCAAAAACAACATAGAATGGTTCAAACAATGTTTGAAACATATAGCCAATACGCAGATAGTGTTTTTTATGATGCGTCTGCGTGGAGTGTTTCTAATTTTTATAATATGAAACCCAAAGGGTTAAAGTCTGAAAGGCTTGGAAAAGAAATTACTAACTCTTCTAAACTCATAAATAATTCTAGAGTCTCAAAGTCAGATTATGCTTACCTTTTAGACTGGGACGATTATAATGCTCCAGCAGCATTAAATTATATCCAACAAAGAGGAATAAAAGCTTCCGCCGCCTTCAAGAAATTTTCAGCAAATACAACTGAAGGGGTTAAAAACTTTAATTACGGAACAGTTATGATTCCTGTGAGTAAACAACAATTGTCTTCATCTGATGTGTATGAAATTGTAAGCGAGGCACAACAAAAATTTATGGTACCAGTATATGCTACAAATACAGGATTTAGTGTAAAAGGGATAGATTTAGGAAGTAATAATTTCAGAAAAATTCACAAAGTCAAAGCAGCTATGTTTATTGGTAATGGAGTCTCCTCATATGAAGCAGGAGAAGTATGGCATTTATTGGATACAAGAGTAGAAATCCCAATTACCAAGTTGCAACTTCACAATTTGAATAGAATTTCATTAGATAAATACAATATCTTAGTTATGGTATCTGGGAATTATAGTCAATTAGACTCTATTCAAAGAAATAAAATTAAAGATTGGGCAAGTAGAGGTAATACATTAATTACTATTGGTAGTGCCTCAAAATGGTTAATCTCTAAAAAACTAGTAAAAGAAAGCCTCACTAAAAAATCTATAGATAAAAAAGACTCCTCAAATAAAATGGTAAAAAGATTACCCTATGTAGATGCTAGGGAGAATATTGGAAGAGAAAGATTAGGAGGGGCTATTTTTGAGGTTGAATTAGATCTCACACATCCACTGGGCTTTGGGTTCAGAGATGTTAAATTACCAGTTTATAAAAATAATACTGTATTTTTAAAACCTAGTAAAAACCCATACGCTACCGTAGCAAAATACTCTCCAGACCCTCATATAGACGGATATATCTCCCCGGTTAATTTAAACACCTATTT
>CALKFR010000089.1 GCA_938084555.1 uncultured Flavobacteriaceae bacterium
CTAGAATGATGTCTGGTCATTCCAAATTTCATGAACAGCTAGAACATGAGTGTGCTGAATTTGTAGGTAAAGAAAAAGCATATCTGCTAAATTTTGGTTATCAGGGTATTATGTCTGCAATTGATGCCTTAGTTAGTAAAAATGATATCATAGTATATGATGTAGACACACATGCTTGTATTATAGATGGTGTTCGTTTACATCCAGGTAAACGTTTTGTATACAGGCATAATGATATGGAAAGTTTTGAAAAAAACATGAAAAGAGCCGTTAGAATGGCTGAAAAAACAGGTGGAGGAATTTTAGCTATTTCTGAAGGTGTTTTTGGAATGAGAGGTGAACAAGGAAGATTGAAGGAAATTGTAGCACTTAAGAAAAAATACAATTTTAGATTATTAGTTGATGATGCCCATGGCTTTGGAACATTAGGTGAGGGTGGAAGAGGTACTGGTTATGAACAAGGTGTTCAAGATGATATTGATGTATATTTTGCAACTTTTGCTAAATCCATGGCTGGAATTGGTGCTTTCTTAGCTGGTGATAAAGATGTGATTCAATTTTTACAGTACAACATGCGTTCACAAACTTTTGCAAAAACATTGCCAATGGCAATGGTAAAAGGTGCTTTAAAGCGACTGGATATGATCCGTACAATGCCAGAATTAAAAGAAAAACTTTGGCAAAATACAAATTCACTTCAAACAGGTTTACGTTCTGCTGGATTTGATTTAGGTACTACTCAAACATGTATTACTCCAGTGTTTTTAAAAGGGGATGTTCCCGAGGCAATGGCCTTAGTTCACGATTTAAGAGAAAATCATGGAGTATTTTGTTCCATAGTAGTTTATCCAGTAATACCAAAAGGATTGATAATATTACGCTTAATACCAACAGCAACTCATACACAAAAAGATATTGATGAAACTATTGTTGCTTTTTCAGCAATTAGAGATTTATTAGAAAATGGAACGTATAAAAAAATTGCAGCTTCAATGATGGAAGAATAATTTTAAAAAACTCCATTAAAAATAAAAAAACCATCATAATTGATGGTTTTTTTTATGAATTAAGTATAGTTTATTTTCTTTCTCTTCGTTTTCTTCCAAATCCTGAAGGTTTTCTATTACTGCTAGAATTTCTGTCTGGTCTATCTCCATTTGCCCTAGAGGATCTTCTACTTCTATCATTAGTTTCACTGCGTCTTCCGCTAAATGATTTTTCAGAATTTCTTCGTCTACCAAAACCACCATCTTTTTTTCCAAAAGATTTTCCACCTCGTCTTCCACCTCCACGTTCTTTTTTAGTAATTTCTATATTTACACCTCTTCCACTAAACTCTGGTTGGTTTTCTGCAAAACTACTTAACGTTTGTTCTTGAAATTTTTTATCAATTTCAAAAAATGAAAAAGTATCTAAAATATCTATAGCCCCTATTTCTATATTATTTGTAATATTTTGATCATTTATTAAACCAATTAATTTTGCAGGATTCAAACTGTCTTTTCTACCGATATTTATAAAAAACCGAGTCATATTTTCATTTGATCCACGTCCGTTCCTTCCACTGTCTTTAGATAAATCATTTAAATCTTGTGCATTTTCATAATAAGATAGAAAAGAATTAAATTCTAAAGAGACAAATTTTTGAATTAATTCTTCTCTAGATAGTCCTTCAAGTTTTTTGTATATACTAGGAAGAAAGTTTTCAATTTCACTTTGATTTACCTCAATATTATTTACTTTATCAATTAAATGCATTAATTGATTTTGACAAATTTCTTTACCACTCGGTACTTTTGATTGCACAAATTTCTTTTTAATAATTCTTTCAATCGCACCAACTCTTCCTTTTTCTTTGTTACTTATTAATACAATAGAAATTCCGGTTTTACCAGCCCTACCAGTTCTTCCACTTCTATGAGTATAATTTTCAATTTGATCTGGTAATTTATGATTGATAACATGAGTTAGGCTATTTACATCTAATCCTCGGGCAGCTACATCTGTAGCGACTAAAATTTGAACAGTTTTTTTTCTAAACTTACCCATAACAGAATCTCTTTGAGCCTGAGACAGTTCTCCGTGAAGAGCATCAGCATTATATCCGTCTTTTATTAAATTATCTGCAACTTCTTGAGTTTCTCGTCTTGTTCTGCAGAAAATAATTGCATAGATATCAGGGTTCAAGTCTGCTATTCTTTTTAGAGCCTGATAACGTGTTCTTTCGGACACCAAATAATATTCATGACTTACGTCATCTGAACCTGTATTTTTTTGACCTGAAGTTATCTCAACGGGTCTAGTCATATAATTTTTTGCTATTGCTTCAACTTCTTTTGGAAAAGTTGCAGAAAACAATAAGGTTTGTTTAGTTTCTGGTGTAGCTTCTAAGACTTTATCTAATTCATCTTTAAACCCCATGTTTAGCATTTCATCAGCTTCATCGAGAATCAACCATTCTATATTGCCAAGCTTTAAAGCTCTTCGGTTGATTAAATCTACAGTTCTTCCTGGTGTACCAACAACTATTTGTGCACCTTTTTTAAGCCCTCTAATTTGTTCTTCAATATTTGCTCCACCGTAAACAGTAACTACCTTTATATTAGGCATGTATTTTGAAAATTCTTTTATGTTATTTCCAATTTGAACTGCTAGTTCACGAGTAGGAGATAAAATTATAGCTTGCGTATTTTTACTACCCTCATCTAATAATTGTAAAATTGGTAAACTGAATGCTGCTGTTTTACCTGTTCCTGTTTGTGCAAAGGCTTTTAAATCATCTAATGAGGATATGATTTGTGGTATTGCTTTTTCTTGGATAACAGTTGGTTTTTCATATCCTAAATCTGTTAAAGCTCTGTTGATAGGTTCTTTTAAACCTAAATCTAAAAATGTTGACATACTGTGTTTTTGTAGATCCACAGACGCCCTCCTGTAAATCCTAATTTATATTACGACTTGATAATTAAGAAGATTTCTTGACTTCAATTAAAAATCGTGCAAATGTACCATAAATAAAATAGAAATAATAAGGTACAATTTAGTTATTAGCTAATCTTTCTATTTGGTTAAAAATATTTCTAGAAGATAGTGAAGCATAGGAGTTTACAACAATGCCTTTATTGTTAATCAAAATTGTTCTAGGTATCTGACTTGTCAAAAATGTGTTTGCCTTACTTGATAATTCAAGGTAATATTGAGATTTGATATCTAACTTTAATATTCTATCTTTATTATCTCCATTGATTTTTATACCTATAAATCTTAAATCTGGATATTTTTCTGAAAAGTATTGTATTCTTCTAGCTATAAAATCTTTACCTATATATTTTGGATTCCAAAAGTATAGAACACTTTTTTTATTTTTGGTTAATTTCTTTATAGATCTTTGTGTTTTGTTGTAGTCTGTTATTTTAAAATCTTCTAGTAATGTTCCTTCTTTAATTTTTTCAGCATCTGAAGTCAAATTAATTATTAATTTTTTATCATTTGAATTTGTATTGTATTTTAGAAAGGTATCAACTGTGTTTTTGTTAATTGTTTTTGAAGAATTCCAGTAAAAATGTCTGATAAAAATTTTTCTCAACATAGAGTTTTTTGAATTTTCATCATTTAAATATGTTGATATTTTTTTTAAAAGGTTAACTGTAAATTCATTAGAATTAATATCATAGCCTAAAGCATTAACTTTATTGTACAAATGGTTTAAAACATAATTTCTGTAGGCATAGAAATACATCAGAGAATCATTATCTAGAGTTATGTGATCTCTATGTTTGTAAAAGTATTTGCTAAAATCTAAATTTTCACTGATATCTGATTTTGTAGAACGGGCCAATGGATAGTTTTCAACTTTACTATATAAAGGGTAAGTAAGTGCAATTTTAAAAATATTCTTAAACTTATCAGATTCTTCTGGGTGATTACTAACGTAATCGTTATATCTATCTAATTTAACTTTTTCAGCTTGTATTATTTTTGAATTAAATTCAGGAGGAGTTAAGTTATAATATTCATAAAAAACTTTCCTGTCCTTCTCAGATTCTAAAAAGCTATCTATTAACAAATTATTTCTTTCAGCACCAATACCACTAAATACTAAAGTTTCATCAAAATTCCATGTATTTAATCTAATTAAAAGACTGTCTTTAGGATTCAAGTAAATGTATTGTTCTTCATTACCGTGTTTGAAATTATAAAGACCTTCATGTAATTTTGGAATTTCACCTAGGAATGAGTTATTTTTATCCAAGAAGAAAGTATCCAAAGGAATTTCATTTTTATAAAGAACAACATTGTCACTTTTGGGATTAATTATTTTTCCACCAAAATAAGTGCAGTCATTAGGTGTGTTTTTAACACAACCTGAAAACATAGTTGATAAAAACACTATAAGCAGTATTTTTAATTTAATATTAATATTGTTAACCCCCATTACATTACAAAAATACATATCTAATTAAGGCAAGCTTGTTAATTGCTTGTTAAAAGACAAGGATTAATGAGTATTTGTATCCTAATAGAGTAAACAACTCTATTTTATGGTTTTAGAAAATCTGTTATTAGAAAGTTAAACATTAATAATTTTGATTAAAAACCTAAATCAATTTAGTATTTTTGCACAAATTAAAAAAAAATAAATGTTATCAGTTTCAAATTTATCAGTTCAGTTTGGAAAACGAGTTTTGTTTGATGAAGTAAATACAAAATTTCTCCATGGAAATTGCTATGGTATTATTGGGGCTAATGGAGCGGGTAAATCTACTTTTTTAAAAATTATTTCAGGAAAAATGGATCCAACATCTGGTCATGTGTCCTTGGAAGCAGGAAAAAGAATGTCTGTTTTAACTCAGGATCATTATGCTTTTGATGAATTTCCTGTACTAGAAACAGTTGTTATGGGAAATAAAGATTTATTTGCTATAAAAACTGAAATTGATTCGCTATATACTAATTATTCAGACGAAAATGCTGATAAAATAGGGGAGTTACAAGTAAAATTTGAGGAAATGAATGGTTGGAATGCAGATTCTGATGCTGCAGCTATGCTTTCAAATTTAGGAATAAAGGAAGAACACCATTACACGTTAATGAGTGAACTTGATGGAAAACAAAAAGTACGCGTGTTAATTGCTCAAGCTCTTTTTGGTAATCCAGACGTTTTAATAATGGATGAACCTACAAATGATTTAGATTTTGAAACAATTGCATGGTTAGAAAACTTTTTAGCAAATTTTGATAATACTGTTATTGTTGTTTCTCATGATCGACATTTTTTAGATGCTGTTTGTACTCATATTTCTGATATTGATTTTGGAAAGATCAATCATTTTTCAGGAAATTATACATTTTGGTATGAATCCTCTCAACTAGCAGCTAAACAAAGAGCACAACAAAACAAGAAAGCTGAAGATAAAAAGAAAGAACTTGAAGATTTTATAAGACGTTTTTCAGCAAATGTTGCAAAATCTAAACAAGCAACAAGCAGAAAAAAAATGATAGAGAAGTTGAATGTTGATGAAATAAAGCCATCGAGTAGACGCTATCCAGCAATTATATTTAAAAGTGAACGTGAAGCAGGAGATCAAATTTTAAACATTGAAGGACTTTCAAAATCTTCAGTGGAAGGAACTTTATTTAGTAACATAAACATTAATTTAAATAAAGGAGATAAAATTGCCATAATTTCTAAAAATTCTAAAGCAATAAGCGCTTTCTATGATATTATTGCAGGCAATGAAAAGCCAGACGCGGGTAAATTTAGTTGGGGAGTTACAACAACTCAATCTTATTTACCTTTAGATAATTCATCTTTTTTTCAAGATGGTAATCTAAATTTAGTTGATTGGTTAAGACAATATGCACAAACTGAAGAAGAGAGAGAGGAAGTTTTTTTAAGAGGTTTTCTTGGGAAAATGATTTTTTCTGGAGAAGAAGCTTTAAAGAAAAGTAATGTTCTGTCTGGTGGTGAAAAAGTAAGGTGTATGCTCTCTAGAATGATGATGAAAAGGGCTAATGTGTTAATTCTTGATGAGCCAACAAACCATTTAGATTTAGAGTCTATACAAGCATTAAATAACTCATTGATAAACTTTACTGGTACAGTACTTTTTTCTACACATGACCATGAATTCGCTCAAACTGTAGCAGATAGAATTATAGAGATTACTCCTAACGGCGTAATAGATAGAGAGACTTCTTTTGATGAATATCTATCAGATGTTAAAGTGAAAACTCTAAGAGAAAAGATGTATTAATAGTTAGTTTTATTTTTTTGTAAAGGACTAATTATTTTAACATCACTAAAGGAGATGGCTCCACGAATTACTCCATCAATTGAGTTTTTTAAGGCTTCAATCAATTGCATTTTTAATTGAGATTTTTGATAGATTAAACTTATTTCTCTTGCTGGCTGAGGAGATGTAAACTCTCTAAGAAGTTTTTTGTCAGTTTCATTCAAATCTAAAGTGTGTAAATAGGGTAAAAGAGTCATTCCTAAGCCTTCTTTCGAGAGTTTTATCAAGGTATCAAAACTTCCACTTTCTAGCTGAAATCCTTTGTTATTGTCAGCTTTATAAGTTCTACATAAATTAATTACACTATCTTTAAAACAATGCCCATCCTCTAATAATAGTATATCTTCCATTTCTAATTCACCGGATTCAATCTCTTTTTTATTAAATAACCGATGTTCCTCAGGTATTAATCCTACAAAAGGCTCATAATATAGAGGCATTTCCCTAATCATTTCATTTTCAAGAGGTGTAGCAGCTAATCCAGCATCTAAATGATTTTCAGATAGTTTTTTAATAATTTCTTCTGTGGTTAGTTCCTCTATAATAAGTTTAACTTTTGGGTATTTTTTTGTAAAATTATTTAAAAACATAGGAAGTAAAGTTGGCATTACTGTTGGAATAATTCCCAATTTAAATTCTCCACCTACAAATCCTTTATGTTGATGAACTATATCTACGATTCTGTTGCTTTCATTAACAATTACTTTAGCTTGGTTCACTATTTTTATACCTATATCAGTTAACTCAATAGGTTTTTTTGAACGATTAAAAATTAAAACACCCAGATGATCTTCTAACTTTTGAATTTGCATACTAAGTGTTGGTTGGGTAACAAAACTATGTTCAGCAGCAATAGTGAAGTTTTTATATTCAGCTACTGAAAGAACATATTTTAATTGAGTGATAGTCATCTATAATAATTTATTATAAATTTAATAAAAACTATCAGTAATAACTATGATTAATAATAAAATATTTTGAGGAAAGTAAGTTATTTAAGATTCCAAAATTTACGTTGTTTATTTAATTCTTCCTCTTGCTTTGCATAATCTTCTGTTGAGATAACTTTTAAAAATGAGGGATGTTGTTCTATGGCAAATTCAATTTTAGTAACAATATCTGAGATTTTATCATTTTCATAATCAATTTTAAGAGGTTCCTTTATTACCATTGATTGCAGTACATTTCTTTTTTTTATCATTAATCCTTTTTTATCAAAAGAACGTCTAAATCCGTCAATAACTATTGGAACTACAGTAGGCTTGTAGGTTTTAATTATGTGAGCAGTTCCTCTTCTAATTGGTTTAAAAGGTGTGGTAGTTCCCTGAGGAAATGTAATTACCCAACCATCATCTAAAGCTTTG
>CALKFR010000090.1 GCA_938084555.1 uncultured Flavobacteriaceae bacterium
ATGATTTTTGTGGTGCAGTACGTAGCACATCAACAAGAACAACAACTTCATATATTGAAGACAGAGTACAACAAAGAAAAGACGGGTTCAGTAGTAGAACAACTTCAAAAGTTAAACCAAATAAATTTATATAAATATGAAACTTAAAGATCTTGTTAAAACACTTAGTGAATACACAGAAAAAGATGTAGTTGTAGAAGTAGAACAGCCAAACCCTTTTCAATTAGTAATAACTTTAAATAGATAAATATGTACAGTAATTGTTGTGGTGCAGAACCTAGTTATTTAAGCGATAGCTTGTGTGGTGAATGTCTTGAATATGCAGAGTTTAATGACTACACGGACGAAACAGATTAACCAATAGATAATATAAATGTAAAAAAAAATATAAATTATGGAAAGATTAACATTATGGCAACGATTAAAACCAAAACACAAAACAGAAATAGCTTTCGAATATCGAGGTAGAAGCTTTGCTCACGATCGTATTAAAATAGAATTACAATCAGAGTTCTTTTTTACTGAAGTTAGATACGGTATAGCTTTCGATATATTGTGTGCTTGTAACAAGG
Organism: uncultured Flavobacteriaceae bacterium; assembly: GCA_938084555.1. Taxonomy (GTDB): domain Bacteria; phylum Bacteroidota; class Bacteroidia; order Flavobacteriales; family Flavobacteriaceae; genus Polaribacter. The sequence continues at coordinate 573 of CALKFR010000090.1, forward strand.
ATTTTTTAGGAGATATGTTTAACGATAAAATATTTAAAAATGAAAACCAATAATAAAGTAATAACAAACGAGTTAATTAATGAAAAATTAGAAGCTATAGGCTTTGGTGATAAACAGGCTAGTGATGAAGATCTAGCTAAAGAATCAGTACTAAAGCATTTTAATATAGAGTTTACAGATAGCTTTAACAGTAATGCAGACTTTTATATATACGAAGAATCAACAGTTGATGGTTATTCAGTTCACGTTGCCACACATGATATGGATAATATAAACATAAGTGAAAACGTATATTATTATGATAGTGATTTAGGCGATGCGCTTGAAGAATTTATTAAATATTCTAATGGTGATGAAGAATGCCCTGAAATTATATATGTAGATGATCTACATCAACAGTATATTGATGATGCTATGTGCCAATTGTTTGAGTATTTATCTGAAAGATTTGAAGAAGATATTATTGATGAATTAGAAAGTAAAGGTTATAAACAACAAGAAATAAAAATAGAATTATGAGAAGATTTAATAGACACAGACAAAACCTATGTGTAATACATTGGAACGGAGCAGATTACGTAATGAGTTATACAACTCGTGTAGCTAAAATAGATTACAGTAATAAAACACTTGATCAACTAGGTTGGTGGAGTGTAACAACTCAAAGACATATTAATTATGCTGCAGACCAACTAGGTCTTACGCTTAATAGAAATGGTCATTAAAAGAAAAATTGACTATGAACGTATAATAGTATGGTTTATATATATACTAATAGCATCCACATGCATAGTCTTAAAAATAATGGAAATAAATGGAGTAAGATGGATAATATAAAACTAGAAAAAATATTTAAAGAAAATAAAAATGATATTCAAAGATTTATAAACTCAAAAGTTTATGATACGCATTTAGCTAAAGACTTATCACAAGATACTTTTATTAAATTAATAAAAACTTTAAGAAAAGAAAACTATAATGAAGAGGGTAAATTTTTATCTTATGCTTTTGCAGTAGCTCATAACGTTGTTAGAGATTACTACAGAAAAAAGAAACCAGTAATGATTAGATCAGATAACTTTAAAGTTTTTTCTACATTAGAAAGCAAACAATTAAATAAAGAAGAAGAGATAATTAAAAATCAAATAATAGATTTAGTTAAAGATTGTATTGAAGAACTTCCTTCTAATTTAAAAAAAGTTGTTAAGTTAAGAATATATAGTAAATTAACTTTTAGACAAATAGCTGAACAAACTAATTCTAGTACAAATACAGTTTTAGGTAGATTCAGATATGGATTAAATCATTTAAAAAACTCACACAGATTAAAACAAATAACAGATAGATAAATATAATATGACAGAAAAACAAATGAATAAATTAGCAGATCTTATTGTAGATAAGATAATTGCTCAACAACAAATTGCAGATGATCAGTTTAAAGCGGACTTAGAAGATCTAGCTAATTCAAATCCTGATATGATTGTTGGTACTAAATCACAAACTGACTTAGTGTATGAAGAGTTAGATAACTTAAGAGCAGATCTTAAAATAGCAGAAGAAGCAGAAGATTATGCATATGCCTCAGCCTTGTTAATTAAAATAGAAAAATATAAAAAGAAATATAAACTATAACTATGCTATACACACTTGCGTGTGTATGTATATATAAAGATAAAACTATGAATATATTTTATTTAGACTCTGACCCTGTAAAAGCTGCACAGATACAATACAATAAGCATGTGGTTAAAATGATCTTAGAATCAGCCCAAATGCTTTGTACTGCACATCACTTACTAGATCCATGCAACTCAGATGATATACCTTATAAGATTGCTCACAAAAATCACCCTTCAACTATATGGGTTAGACAGTCAGCACCTCATTATTTATGGCTATATCATCATATGATAGCTCTTGGCGAAGAATATACTAAACGATACGGTAAACAACACCTTACAATTACAAAATGTAAAGATGTTCTAGCTAGATACCCTGGTGGTATATTTAATGTAGGTTTTAGTGAACCACCACAATGTATGCCAGATCAATACAAGGTTCCAGGTTGTAGTATTACAGCTTATTGGAATTATTATGAACAAGAAAAGCACATAGTTGCTGCAAAAAACGAACCATTAATATTTAGACCAGATGAGAAGAAAATTATACAAACATTTAGTTGATACAGACGTTTTCAACACAAGAACAAAAATTAAAAATTTTACAAAATCAAATAAACCAAAAAAAAAGGCTGACAAAAGCCTATTATAATATAATAATAAAAAGCTAATGTCATTATTAGAACGTAATACAAAGTATTTAATAAGCAAGCAAGTAGTATGGCGTCAAAACCCATGGAGCGACATACCTACAAAAAATTATGAGTGGGGTTGGTATTATGAAAATGGTACACATCAATGTTATTCTTTATTTGCATCTAAAGCTAAAATAAATACATTTAAATCTTTAAAATGGCACATGTATGTTTTATGGTACTTAAACCCTCAATTAAATCCAAGTGACTTTGAAATGATAGTTAAACATATTTGTGATATCAAAAAAGGTTTTATTACATTTAAAGTTTCTAACCATATAAGACAAAGCATGATATTAGATGTTAGTTTACAAGACTTAGAAAGACCACCACCAAATAGATTACGTAAAGTAATTTTTAGAGATTTTTGCGGATTAAACAGATCACAAAAAATGTCTATTGTTGGTCAACTTGTAGGAAGATCTAAAAAAATCAATGCTGATGACGTATATCAATGCATGATAGATTTAAATGATCTTGGTGAAAAAATAACGTGGTCTAAGATTTCGAAGTCTTTAGATTGCTCAGAAAGAACAATAATTAGAAATATAAATAATGAACTTAAAAAAGAAAAAATACTACTTAACAAACAATTATGAAAAAATATAATATAAGCAACTATGTAAGGTATAAAGAAGATATAAAAAAATCAATGCCTGTAGAAAAATTTTATGATTACTATACTAGAGATGAAATGGTTATTAAGTTTTTACCATTAGTAGAAAACATGGCTAGAAAATTTGCAACAAGTCAACAAGCATCTGGGGTATTGAGTATACTAGATCTACTTCAAGTTGGAGGTGAGGCATTAACTAAAGCTGTTGATAAACTTGATTGGGAATTATTAGTTGATTCAGAAGATATTGAAAAAACATTAAAATCGTTTTTTTCTAAAAGAATAAAAGGTGCTATTAGAAGACGAATTGATATGATGAGAGGAGATATGAGAATACCAGAGTATAAATTAAACGAAATAAGATCTAACCCAAAAGATAAAAAA
>CALKFR010000091.1 GCA_938084555.1 uncultured Flavobacteriaceae bacterium
CGATTTTTACCTGACAAGGCAATATATTTAATGGATGAAGCAGCCTCTAAACTTAGAATGGAGATTAACTCTAAACCTGAGGAGCTAGATGTATTGGATCGAAAAATTATGCAATTAGAAATTGAGATTGAAGCCATAAAAAGGGAAGATGATAAGGAAAAATTAAAATCTTTGAATGCTGATATTGCAGAATACAAGGATAAACGTAAAGAAATTAACGCAAAGTGGCAATCAGAAAAAGCTGTAGTAGATGCAATTCAAAATTTAAAAACTGAAGTTGAATCCTATAAACTTGAGGCAGAAAAAGCAGAAAGGAATGGAGATTATGGAAAAGTTGCTGAACTTAGATATGGTAAAATTAAAGACGCACAATTAAAATTAGAGGAACAACAGAGTATCTTTTCTGAACAAAAAGGAACACATTTAATTAAAGAAGAAGTAGATTATGAGGATATTGCAGAAGTTGTGGCTAAATGGACTGGTATTCCTGTTACAAAAATGATTAAATCTGATCGTGAAAAGTTACTTCATTTAGAGAAAGAGCTTCACAAACGAGTAGTGGGTCAAGATGAAGCTGTTGAAGCTGTTTCAGATGCTGTAAGACGCTCTAAAACAGGATTACAAAATCCTAATAAACCCATTGGTTCTTTTCTCTTTTTAGGAACAACGGGTATTGGTAAAACTGAGTTAGCAAAGGCTTTAGCAGAATATTTATTTGATGATGAAAATGCTATGACACGAATTGACATGAGTGAATATCAAGAACGTCATTCTGTGAGTAGGTTGGTAGGTGCACCTCCGGGCTATGTGGGATACGATGAAGGTGGCCAATTAACTGAGGCTGTGAGGCGTCGCCCCTACTCTGTTATTCTTCTTGACGAAATTGAAAAAGCTCATCCAGATACTTTTAATATTTTATTACAAGTTTTAGATGAAGGAAGGTTAACAGACAATAAAGGAAGAATAGCCAATTTTAAAAATACCATCATTATCATGACTTCTAACATGGGAAGTGATATAATTCAAGAAAAATTTGAATTCCATAAAGAATCTAATGAGGGTAATTCAGTATTGACAAAACAAGAGGTAATTAGTTTACTAAAACAAAATATGCGTCCAGAATTTATCAATAGAATTGATGATATTATACTATTTACTCCGTTATCTAAAAATGCTATTAAATCGATAGTACATCTTCAACTTGAACATGTAAAAAACATATTGTTTAAACAAGAAATTACTTTAGATGCCACTGCAGAAGCTATAGAATACCTAACGCTAAAAGGATATCGACCCGAATATGGTGCAAGACCTGTAAAAAGAGTAATACAAAAAGAAGTTTTAAATCAATTGTCAAAAGAAATATTGGTGGGTAACATACATGATAACAGCATTATATTATTAGATTGTTTTGATGATCAATTGGTATTCAGAAATCAAACCAATAGAGTTGATAAATCCATTCTCAATTAAATATAGGAAAAGATACTTAACCTAACAGATAGCTAATTTTTTAGTTATATTCGTTTTTATAATTATTAAGTATGAAAAAAACAGTTCTAATCTATATCTTTCTATTTGCATGTTTAGTTTCAAAAGCTCAAGAAGTCACCACATACTATTTCATTCGTCATGCCGAGAAGTTACGAATAGATAAAACAGATAAAAATCCTAATTTAAATTACAAAGGATACAAAAGAGCTGAGGCCTTGAAGGATATATTTTCAAATATTACTTTTGATGCCATATATTCCACAGATTACAATAGAACTAAACTAACAGCCAAACCAACAGCCGATCGTAACAACTTACCTATTTTATTATACAATCCAAAAGCCATGTATTCTGAGGCATTCAAAAATAATACAAAAGGAAAAACTGTATTGGTTGTTGGGCATAGTAACACAACTAATGTATTTGTAAATAAGATTTTGGGGGTTGAAAAATATGATGAAATAAATGACAATAATAATTCAAATCTGTACATCGTAACAGTTTCTTCTGATGGAAAGAGTTCCTCTGTTTTATTGAAAATTAATTAAATACAAGCTTGATTTTTTCTAAATTAATTTCAGAAATTTTTATCAATTTATTGTTTTCGAAAATCTTATCTAAATTGTTTAGCATTACATTAGGGCTTTTTGGTTTATAATTATTATAGTCTACAAAACTTACCCCCTTTATTAGATGTTCTTTTCTCACCTCTCTAAAGCGCATTCCACCACCACTTGAATGATACCTATATGCCAAATAAGCAATTTTAAAATTTTCTTTTCCAATCCAATAAATAAAATTATCATCATAATCTACTCCCCCGCCATCTTTTGAAAAAGTAATTTCTATCTTATAAAAATCCTCTCCTTTAATTTTAACTTCACCTAACAATTTCTTTTGCACAGCAGTATCATTGAGTCCATAAGGTAAAACAGAAAAATAATGGACAGAATTAATAGACTCACTATACTTAATTGCCATAGAGTCTTGAACTTTTATTGGTAACGAATTCTTAATCCTTTTAAATCCAGAATTTGACAAAATATCTGTAATAGTATCATTATTTATTGTAAAAATTCTTTTCAAATTGAAATTTCCATTATTTCTATCTGCGACATAGTATTTATCTCTAAAATTAAAAGACAATGAAGCATTTGGAATTTTATGCATACCAGAAACATTAATAGAAGTATCTATAATTTCTTGTGCTGAAAGATTATTTTTTATGGGTTTGCATGAAAACAAATAAATTGAGATGCTACATACAATAAGTAATGACCTCATAAACTGATATTTAATATACAATGTTATACTATATATCTCAAAAATACAGTTATTAAAGCATACTAAAAAATGTATCTTTGTGATGTTTTATATAAACTTCCATTTTGAAAGCATTTATTTTATGGCAATTCAAAAAAAAATAAACATACAGAATAAAAAGGCTCGTTTCGAATATGAAATTCTAGATAAATATACTGCTGGTATACAATTAACTGGAACTGAAATTAAATCGATTCGTGACAGTAAAGCTAGAATTACAGAAAGTTTTTGTGAGTTTAATGATAAAGGAGAACTTTTCATCGTTAACATGTACATAGAAGAGTATTTGTATGGACATCATTTTAACCATAAAACTAACAGTGAGCGAAGATTATTACTGAATAAAAAGGAATTGCGAAGTCTAAAAAAAGATGTTGAAGCTAAAGGAAATACGATAGTTCCTTTACGTCTTTTTTTAAATGAAAATGGGTGGGCAAAACTTGAAATAGCTCTGGCCAAAGGAAAGAAAATACATGATAAAAGAGAAACTATAAAAAATCGAGATAGTAAACGTGATCTAGCAAGAATAAAAAAAGTATTTAAAACTTAATTTAATATTTTGATAAAAATTTAGTTCATTTATTATTCCTCTGTTATTAACGTCAAATAATATTAAACAATGCTTCGAGAAAAACTTTCTAATTATAATATTATTCTAGCCTCAGGTTCTCCACGAAGACAACATTTCCTCAAAGAATTAGACATACCATTTACCATTGACATTAAAGAAGTCGAAGAAATTTATCCAAATCATTTGAAGGGAGATCAAATAACTGACTATTTAGCATATTTAAAGTCTAAATGTTTCAGTAATTTAAAATCTAATGATTTGTTAATAACATCAGATACTATTGTTTGGTTTGAGGATAAAGCAATAGGAAAACCTAAAAATAAAAAAGATGCATTTAATATGCTTAAAATAATGTCTGGAAAAAAACATGAAGTTTATACATCAATAAGTATAAAAGGTAAATCATTTCAGAAAATATTTAATGATAAAACTGTTGTAGAGTTTGAAGTATTTTCAAACGAAGAAATTCACTATTACCTAGAAAAATTTTCTCCTTATGACAAAGCTGGAAGTTATGGAATTCAAGATTGGATTGGTTTAATTGGTGTAAAAAAAATCATAGGAAGCTATTTTAATGTAATGGGATTACCTGTTCATAAATTGTATAAAGAATTGCTAAAAATAGCTCAATAAGGTCTAATTATTAGTTTATTTTTACTTATTAAAAACAACAAAAGAGAAATGAAAAAATATACATACACAGAAATGAAAGACACTCGCTCTGGTTTTGGTGATGGTTTAACAGAGTTAGGGAAAACAAATCCTAATGTAGTAGCACTATGTGCAGATTTGATAGGTTCTTTAAAAATGAACGATTTTAAAGATAACCATCCAGAACGTTTCTTTCAGGTAGGAATTGCAGAAGCTAATATGATGGGTATTGCTGCTGGTTTAACCATCGGTGGAAAAATACCATTTACAGGTACATTTGCTAATTTTTCTACTGGTCGTGTATATGACCAAATACGTCAATCTATAGCATATTCAGATAAAAATGTAAAAATCTGTGCCTCTCATGCTGGATTAACATTGGGAGAAGATGGTGCTACGCATCAAATTCTGGAAGATATTGGGCTAATGAAAATGTTGCCAGGTATGACTGTAATAAATACCTGTGACTATAACCAAACAAAGGCAGCAACAATAGCTATTGCTGAACATGAAGGTCCTGTCTATTTGCGATTTGGACGTCCAAAAGTACCAGTTTTTATGCCAACAGATCAACCTTTTCAAGTTGGAAAAGCCATTACTTTAACAGAGGGTACTGATGTAACTATTGTAGCCACTGGTCATTTAGTTTGGGAATCTTTGCAAGCTGCAGAAAAATTAGAAGCTGAGGGAATTAGTGTTGAAGTAATTAACATTCATACAATAAAACCACTAGATGAGGAAGCAATCCTAAAATCTGTCAGAAAAACAAGATGCATTGTTACTGCCGAAGAGCATAATAAGTTTGGAGGCTTAGGTGAAAGTGTTGCTCGATGTTTAACGCAAAATCATCCTACTCCACAGGAGTTTGTAGCGGTTAACGATACTTTCGGTGAATCTGCTACACCAGCAGAA
>CALKFR010000092.1 GCA_938084555.1 uncultured Flavobacteriaceae bacterium
ATTAGAGATCGTTCATTTTTAAAAATGACTCGAGAAGAATGGGATGTTGTGATGTCTGTAAACGTAGATTCGTTATTTATTACTGCTAAAGCTGTAGTACCTCACATGAAAGCTGCAAATTATGGTAGAATTATTTCTGCCTCTTCAATTAATGCCTATCAAGGAGCTTTTGGGCAAGCAAATTATTGTGCGAGTAAAGCAGCTATTGTTGGATTTACACATTCATTATGTAAAGAGGTTGGGAAGTATAATATTACAGTAAATACAGTTGCACCTGGTTTTATAAAGTCTGAAATGTCTGATTCTATGCCAGAAGAGGTTATAAAAGCTGGTATTGCTATGATCCCAGTAAAACGCATCGGTACCCCTGAAGATATGGGGTATGCTTATTTATTTTTAGCTTCTAAAGAGGCTGGCTTTGTAAGTGGTCATACTTTACATGCCAATGGAGGATCTATGCCATCATAAAAAACCTTTTATCTAGTTAAAAAATATCAAAAAACATCAAAAAAACAATGGAAGAACAACGAATAAGACAAGAATCATATGCTACTGAAATTTCTAAACTGTCTGACTTAAAAAATTATATTGGAAAAGAGTTAGGAGTATCTGAGTGGACAACCATTACACAAAACCAAATAGATACTTTTGCAAGAACTACAGATGACAACCAATGGATTCATGTAAATCCAGCATTAGCAAAAAAACACTCTCCCTATAAGAAGCCAATTGCTCATGGATTTTTAATTCTTTCTTTGGCCTCCAAATTCTGTTATGAAACAGTAAAATTGATGGATGTTGGAATGGGAGTAAATTATGGATTAGACAAAGTAAGATTTATGAATGGGACTCCGGTAGGTTCTCTAGTAAGAGCTCGTGTTTCGTTAATTTCTACAGAGGATGTTACTGGAGGTTTGCGTTATAAAATGAAGCTTATTTTTGAATTAAAAGGACAAGAAAAACCAGCTTGTGTTGCAGAATTTATAGCGCTAGCATATGTAGATCCTTCAAAGAAAAATAAAAAGTCTACTCTTACAAATAATAGTCAAAATTTAGACGAGTTAAAAAGTAAATCAGTCTTATTTAAAAAAGATGGAGATATTGCTATTGTAACATTAAATCGTCCTGAAAAGTATAATGCTGTAAATGACGATTTAGTTGACGGCATAAACGAATCTATTGCAAAAGTGCAAAAAGATGAGAGTATCCGAGCTATGGTGATTACTGGAGCAGGTAAAGGATTTTGTTCTGGAGCTGATATGAATACTTTTGGGAATATTACACCTGATGAGGGAAGAACATATCTCACAAATACCTATGGCCCACTCATGCGAAATTTAACAACCCTTAAAAAACCAATCATTGCAGCTATCAACGGAACTGCTGCAGGAGTAGGAGCGTCTATTGCCTTAGCTTGTGACTTTAGGGTGATGTCTGAAAATAGTGGACTGCTATATGCCTTTATTAATATTGGTCTAGGGCCAGATGGTGGAGCAAGTTGGTTATTAGCAAGACAAGTAGGTTATAGTCGTGCACTTCAAATAGCTGTTGAGGGTAAAAAAATAAAAGGAGATGAATGCCACAGGCTTGGATTAGCAAATAAACTAGTTGAAAATGATGAAATTATATCTACAGCTATTGATTGGGCACATCAAATTGCAAAATTACCAACCCTTGCGGTAGGAATTACAAAAGAAGACATATTCCATGCTATGGATAACGATTTACAAAGTACAATTGCTTATGAAGCCGAAAGACAGACAGCTGCTTTTGCCAGTCATGACTTGGTTGAAGGAGTGTCTGCTTTTTTACAGAAGAGAAAACCTAAATTTATTGGAAAATAAAAAATATGGAATCTGAAAAACTAATTCACCGATCAGATTATTCTTATTTTCACTCTATCACAACTAGATGGTCTGATAATGATATTTATGGTCATGTAAACAATGTGGTTTATTATTCCTATTTTGATACCGTAGCTAATCAATATCTGATAGAATTTGCTGATTTTAAACCTATTAGTAATCCTATTATTGGAGTTGTTGTTCACTCTAATTGCACCTATATAAAAGCCATTACTTATCCAGATAAAATTGAGGCAGGCTTGATTGTAAAAAAATTAGGCAAAAGCTCAGTTACCTATGGAATAGGAATTTTTAAGAAAGGAGAAAGAACTGCTTCTGCATATGGGGAGTTTGTGCATGTTTTTGTAAACAGAAAAGACAACCAACCAACATCTATTCCTGAAAAAATTAAGGAAGCATTACAGAAAATCCTTTGATATAAATTATGTTGAAGTAACTGTTTTATTTCGATAAAAGTCCAATCTTTTTTTCATAATTGGCTTAAATAAGAACGGGAAATAAGATAGCATTAACATGGCTGGATATCCGTAAGGTAAAGTAGGACTATCATTTTTTGATTCTAATATTTGGTAAGGTTTTGCACCACTATGATGATGGTCTGAATGTCTTGTTAATTCAAACAATAATACCCTTCCAATAATGTGATCTGAATTCCAAGAATGTTCTCGTTTTACTCGCTCATATCTTCCATTAGCTTTCTTTTTTCTACGAAGCCCATAATGAGAGAAGTAATTTTGTGCTTCTAATACTGAAATTCCATAGACGGCAGTTATGAAATAAATAGCTGTTACTTTTAATCCAAAAAAGAAATTAATTACAACAAAAAGAAATACCGTTAGAAAAGTAAAAAAAATCATTGGATTGAATATTAAGGGCTTTCTTAAAGATTTTAACCTCTCTGTTTCTAATCTCCAGGTTTTAAAGTATCCTCCAATTTGAGATTTCAATGCAAACCAATAAAAAATATCGCCCTCTTTTGCGGAGGTTAAATCATTTGGAGTAGCTACATCTCTGTGATGACCTGAGTTATGGTAGGTCATGAAGTGATTTTGTATAGCAGTTAATAATAATATATGGGCTAAAAATTGCTTTAATTTATGGCCTTTTTTATGGCCTAATTCATGGCCTATATTAATTCCATTAACACCTAGAATAGTTCCCATAAACAAAACACAGGCTATTAAATCAGACAGTAGTATTGAAGGATTTGAAACTGTAATCAAAAACTGATATACTACAAATAAGTGTAGTGGAACAGACAAATATAAAACTACGTCATAAAAAATATTTTCTGTTGCTAATTCTTTTTCAATAGAGGTTAAATTGTAAGTATTTTGAGGTAAAAAGTTTTCTAAAATAGGAACAACAACATACAAGCTAATAATCCCAATATAAGCTATAAATCCTGTTGAATTAAATGTTAATAATCCTAATAAAGGAACAATAAAGGCTGAAAAATATTTAAACTTTGCCATATTATTTACAAATTAATTTAATTTAAGAAATCTAATATACTGATAATCAAAAGATAATTTTTAAAAATTTTTGAGTTTTTATATTTTTAATTTCTTTTAAAAAGAGCACCAATCTTTAAAGTTTTTATTATGCCATCATTAATTCGTTTTATAAGATAATTACCTATTTTATTTTATTTGAGAATTTCTCTGGATAATATTTGTGCAAAAAAGCTAATTTCTACTCGATAGAAAAAAAGTTTTTTGTATTAAAAAAAAAATTATATTTGAAACAGTATTATGAGTTAAATGTTACGTTTTGCTTATTTCGATTTCAACTTTTTATGGAAGTCTAAAAGTTGTAATGTGTTTAAGAAACACAACGAAAAAATTATGGTTTCTTCCGTCTTACTTTTAAATATACTTCAAAACATTCGTTTAAGAGGTGTGTTCCTAGAATTACGTGTTTAGTTCATTTTTTCAATTTGAGTTATCTAAAACCTTGCTATAAGATAGCACCAAGGTTTTTATTTATAATTTTTATCGAAAATTTAAATGAATACTAAATATAAAGATTTAATAGAACAAACATTTGATTTCCCACAAAAGGAATTTAATATAACAAATAGTGATTTATTTTTCCACAATATTGACTTAATTCAATTGGTTGAAAATTACGGCACACCCTTAAAATTCAGCTATTTACCAAAAATTTCAGAAAATATTAAGCTTGCGAAAAAATGGTTCAATAGAGCGATTAAAAAACAAGGGTATAAGGGTAATTACCATTATTCTTATTGTACCAAAAGTTCACATTTTAAGTATGTTTTAGAGGAAGCGTTAAAAAATGATATTCATATAGAGACTTCATCTGCATTTGATATTGATATTGTAAAATCATTAAAAAAAGAGGGAAAGTTAAATGAAGAGGCCTATGTCTTATGCAATGGTTTTAAACGCGAACAATACATCACAAACATTATAGATTTAATAAATGGTGGTCATAAAAACTGTATTGTAATTATTGATAATTATGAAGAACTTAATTTAATCTTAAAAAGCACCAAAAGCAAATTTAAGGTTGGAATTAGAATTGCTTCGGAAGAGGAACCAAAATTTGAATTTTATACCTCTCGTCTAGGGATTGGTTATAAAAATATTGTTTCTTTTTATAAAAGAGAAATTGAAAATAATAGTCAGGTTGAATTAAAAATGCTTCATTTCTTTATTAATACAGGAATTAAGGATAATGCCTATTATTGGAATGAGTTATTAAAATGCATCACTTTATACATAGAGCTCAAAAAAATATGTCCAACCTTAGATAGTTTAAATATAGGTGGTGGGTTTCCAATCAAGAATTCCCTTGCTTTTGCATTTGACTATGAGTATATGATTGAAGAAATTATTCATCAAATACAAACAGCCTGTGAAGAAGCTAAAGTTGAAGTCCCTGATATTTTTACTGAGTTTGGGAGCTTTACTGTAGGAGAGTCAGGGGGAGCTATCTATGAAGTTCTCTATCAAAAAAAACAAAATGATAGGGAACGATGGAATATAATTAATTCGTCATTTATAACTACTCTTCCTGATTCTTGGGCCATTAACAAGCGTTTTATAATGCTTCCAATAAACAAGTGGAATAACGAATACGAAAGAGTCTTGTTAGGAGGCTTAACCTGTGACAGTGATGATTATTACAACTCTGAACAGCATATAAATGCCATTTATTTACCTATTTATGAGAAAGACAAGCCTCTTTATATTGGATTTTTTAATACCGGTGCTTATCAAGAATCTATTGGAGGTTTTGGTGGATTACAGCACTGTTTAATTCCCCATCCAAAACACATTATAATTGATAAAAATAAAAAAGGAGAAATAACAACAAAAATCTTCAAAGATCAACAAAAAAGCAAAGAATTACTTTCAATTTTAGGATATGAAAAATAAGACAACATATGCAGGAATACCCTTAGAATATGCAAAATTAGAAACAGCTAACATTATTTTAATTCCTGTTCCTTATGATGGAACAAGTACATGGCAAAAAGGTGCAGATAAGGGGCCTGAAGCTTTTCTAGAAGCCTCAGAAAATATGGAATTGTATGATATTGAAACAAATAACGAAGTATACAAAGAAGGAATTTATCTTTCTGATCCAATAAATAGAGAAAATTCTCCAGAAAAAATGGTAGAGACAGTTCATTCTGAAGTAAAAAAATATATAAATAAAAATAAATTTGTTACTGTTTTTGGTGGAGAGCACTCTATTTCTATCGGAACTATTAGAGCTTTTAATGAATGTTTTGACAACCTAACTGTATTGCATTTAGATGCGCATACAGATCTAAGAAAAGAATATAAAGGATCTAAATTTAATCATGCCTGTGCTTTATATGAAGCTTCTCAAAACACAAATTTAGTACAAGTTGGTATTCGGAGTATGGATATTTCTGAAAAAAATTCGTTAAATAATGACAAAATATTTTTTGCTCATGATATGGCGCTAAACCAATATTGGATGGACGAAGTCACAGATAAACTAACTTATAATGTTTTTATTACACTTGATTTAGATGTTTTAGATCCATCTATTATGCCAAGTACAGGAACTCCTGAGCCAGGTGGTTTATTTTACTATGAAACTCTGGAATTTTTAAAAAAAGTGTTTTTAGAATTTAATGTTGTTGGGTTTGATATTGTTGAACTTTGTCCTAATTCAAATGAAAAGTCATCTGACTTTTTAGCCGCAAAGTTATATTACAAAATGTTAAGCTATAAATTTTTGCCTGAAATCGAGGAAGAAGAAGAGGATCAAAACTTTAACTCTCCTTTTAACAAACTCTCAAAATTTAAAGACTATGATTAATCTTAATAGGCAGCCTATTTCAGAGTTTTTAGAAACCTATTTTTTACACTTTAACGCAGCCTCATTAGTAGATGCAGCAAAAGGGTATGAAACACAATTAGAACAAGGATCAAAAATGCTAGTATCATTAGCTGGTGCAATGAGTACTGCTGAAATAGGTACTATTTTTTCAGAAATAATAAGACAAGATAAAGTGCATATTATTTCGTGTACTGGTGCCAATTTAGAAGAAGATATCATGAATTTAGTTGCGCACTCTCATTACAAGCGCATTCCTAATTATAGAGATTTAACTCCTCAAGATGAGTGGGACTTGTTATTAAAAGGACTAAATAGAGTTACAGACACATGTATTCCAGAAGAAGAAGCTTTTAGGCGTTTGCAAAAACATATTTTCAAAATTTGGAAAGATGCTGAAGAAAATCAAGAGCGCTTTTTCCCCCATGAATTTATGTATAAATTGTTATTGTCAGGTGTTTTAGAAGAATTTTATGAGATTGATATTAAAAACTCTTGGGTATATGCCGCAGCTCTTAAAAACTTACCAATGGTTGTTCCTGGTTGGGAAGACTCAACAATGGGAAATATTTTCGCATCCTATGTTTTAAAAGGTAAATTGAAGGCATCTACTATGAAATCTGGCATAGAGTATATGTCTTTTTTGGCAGATTGGTATACATTAAACTCTACCAACGGAATTGGCTTCTTTCAAATTGGAGGTGGTATTTCTGGAGATTTTCCAATCTGTGTTGTCCCCATGCTTTATCAAGATATGGAAAGAGAAGACACTCCTTTTTGGAGTTATTTTTGTCAAATCTCAGATTCGACAACCAGCTATGGCTCATACTCGGGTGCAGTTCCTAATGAAAAGATTACTTGGGGGAAATTAGATATTAATACTCCAAAATTTATTATAGAAAGTGATGCTACCATTGTTGTTCCATTAATTTTTGCATACTTATTAAACATGTAGTGATGAAAAGAGTTATTGTAGATTATTCTAAACTTACTATTAATATTCTAAATATATTAATAGAAAAATATCCTGATGGTTATGACCATACTGATATTATAAAATTTAAAAATTCAAAAGCAGAAACAATTAGTGCTGTTGAAGTAAGAACAGATGATACTATTTATTTAGTAAAAATTAGTAGTCAATTAGAAAAAACAATGGAAGATTATTTAGATGATGATACTTCTTTTAACTCAACAAATTCTGATTATTTTTAAACCTCAGAAGTAATGAAATATTTTAATTCTAACCAATCGCTGTATTCTAAGGGTATATTTATTGGATGTCTTGAAGGCTATGCAACATTTCAATTAGAAAACAATGAAATTATTTATTTTGAACAAATTAATAAAAAAATAGAGCATCATTACGACTTAAAAAGTAACCGTTATAAAAATAAAATTTTTGAAATTTATTATACTGAAATTTTTGACGATTTAGATGAAGAAGAATTCATCATTTTTAGATTAGATGACTTAAAACTATTATAATTATGTCTGCAAATTTTCACTTATCACTTCCATGTAAAGATTTAAAAACAACAGAAGAGTTTTATTCAAAAATATTAGAAACTCCAATGGGAAGAACTGCCAATAATTGGATTGATTTAAATTTATTTGGCAATCAAATTACATTTACAAAATCTGGAGATTTTAATTTTAGTTTTAAAAATTATAGATTAGGAGGACAAATTTTACCTTCTTTTCATTTTGGAATTATTGTAAATATTGATGATTTTGGTATGTTATATGCTAGGATATTAAAATTAGATATAGAAGTTTCAATTACAACTACGTTTATGAAAAACAGCATTGGTGAACATGTGTCATTCTTTATAAAAGACCCAAATGATTATATGATAGAATTTAAATGTTTTAAAGATGGTAGTGATGTTTTTAAATCACAAAATAAAAGCACCCTTAATTCATGAAAATTTATTGCTTCTCTCCTAATTATATTTTGCTTCTTTTTTTCATGATTATTTAGAATCATTTTTAATTTTATAACTTTACACTAACTAATGAAAAAAGCATTCTCTAAAATAGTAGCAATTTTAATGGCTTTTGTAGTACTTCTGTCTACAATGTCGTTTACTGTTAGTATGCATTATTGCCAAGGAGAATTGATTGATACAGCTGTTTTTCAAAAAGCACATTCTTGTGGAATGGATCAAAATAGTAAGATGATTTCTGATGAAAGCAACATGATGGAAGGTTGTTGTAATGACACTGAAATAGCTATCGAAGGTCAGGATGACTTAAAACTACCTGTTATAAATTTAACATTAGATCAACAAGTTTTTATTACCACATTTATACATACTTACAATACTCTCTTTATTGATTTCGAGGAAAACTATCATCTATATTTTGACAACCATCCTCCCTTTAAAGTCAAGCAAATCTTTAAGCTACACGAGTCTTATTTAATTTGATTTATAAAAGATAGACGATAATCCATGGAAAAATTCCATTGGATGATTTTGTGTATTCGGTATTTTTTATACCAGTGTCTAACTTTTTAATAATCAAACCAATGCTAAATAAAAGCATAAAATTTTTAATAGAAAATAAACTAGTTGCAGTTTTAATGCTCGTCTTTTTTATCGGGTGGGGAACAATTAATTCACCTTTTGATTGGGATAAAGGTTTCTTGCCTAGTAATCCTGTAGCTGTAGATGCAATACCAGATATTGGTGAGAATCAGCAAATTGTTTTTACTAAATGGGATGGGCGCTCACCGCAAGATATTGAAGACCAAATAACATATCCTTTAACTACCTCTTTACTTGGAATACCAGGGGTCAAAACGATTCGTAGTTCTTCGATGTTTGGCTTTTCAAGTATCTATATCATTTTTGAGGAAGATGTTAAATTTTATTGGAGTAGGAGTCGCATTCTTGAAAAATTAAACTCATTACCAAGTGGATTATTACCCGTAGGAATAAATCCTGCTTTAGGACCAGACGCTACAGGATTAGGCCAAGTATTTTGGTACACCATAGAAGGTCGCGACGAAAAAGGAAACGTTACTGGAGGATGGGATCTACATGAGTTGAGAAGCATTCAAGATTTCTATGTAAAATATGCCTTATCATCTGTTAGTGGAGTTTCTGAAGTAGCTTCTATTGGCGGGTATGTTCAAGAATATCAGGTTGATGTAAATCCTGAATTGATGCGACAATACAATGTTGGCTTACATCATGTAGTTAAGGCTGTCAAAGAAACCAATCAAGATATTGGAGCACAAACCATAGAGATTAATCAAGTCGAATACTTAGTAAGAGGATTAGGGTATGTAAAGTCGATTTCAGATATAGAAAATGCAGTGATTACTTCCAAAGATTTTACAGCAATCAAAATTAAAGACATTGGTAGAGTCTCGTTAGGACCCGCTGCTCGTAGAGGAATATTAGACAAAGAAGGAGCAGAAGCAGTTGGAGGGACAATTGTTGCTAGATATGGTGCAAACCCAATGGAAGTGATAAATAACGTAAAAATCAAAATCAATGAATTAAGAGCAGGGTTACCATCTAAAGTATTGCCTGATGGTAGAACATCACAATTGACTATTGTACCATTCTATGACAGAACAGAACTCATTCAAGAAACATTAGGAACTTTAAATGAGGCATTAACCTTAGAAATTTTGATTACAATTTTGGTAATTATCATGATGGTCTTTAATCTTCGGGCTTCTATTTTAATTTCGGGCTTATTACCTTTAGCAGTATTGATGGTGTTCATAGCCATGAAGATCTTTGGAGTGGACGCAAATATTGTTGCTTTGTCTGGAATTGCTATTGCTATAGGAACGATAGTTGATGTTGGCATTATACTTTCAGAGAATATTATTAGGCATTTTGACGAAAATAAAAATATACAGTCTGTAAATACTATTGTTTATAATGCTACAGCAGAAGTTTCTGGAGCTATTGTTACTGCTGTAATGACAACGATTATAAGTTTCATCCCTGTATTTACAATGATTGGTGCAGAAGGTAAGTTATTTAAGCCTTTAGCATTTACAAAAACCTTTGCATTAACAGCTTCTATTATTATAGCACTATTTTTAATCCCACCATTTGCTGCCTTTTTATTTAGAAAGCAACGAACAAGAAGAACAAGTGGTTACCTTATAAATCTAGTTCTAGTTATATCAGGAATGCTGGCAATAGTATATGGATACTGGTTAGGTATTACTTTATTAGCTTTTGCTACAACTTCATTTTTAAAATCGAATCAGAAACTTTCTGAAAAGAAAGAAAATTTCATTAATATCATAATTTCAGCTTCTACTATTGTGTTTCTTTTAGCTGAGTTCTGGAGGCCTTTAGGATTAGATAGAAGTATCTTTTGGAATCTGATTTTTGTAGGTCTTATCTGCTTTGGATTGTTAGGAATGTTTACGTTATTTAGAAAGAGATATACTCGAATATTACAATGGGCATTAGAAAATAAAATATTGTTTTTATCCATTCCTACAGTAATAGCTGTTATTGGTTTTATGATCATGAAAAACACTGGAAAAGAGTTTATGCCCTCTTTAAATGAAGGGTCGTTTTTATTAATGCCAACATCTATGCCACATTCGGGAGTTGAGCAAAACAAAAAAGTATTACAACAGTTAGACATGGCAGTTGCTAGTATTCCAGAAATTAAAACTGTCGTTGGAAAAGCAGGACGAACAGAATCTGCTTTAGATCCAGCACCGCTATCCATGTATGAAAATATGATTCAGTATAAATCTGAATATATGTTGAATGCTAAGGGAAAACGTCAACGCTATAAAACAAATGACAAGGGTCTATTTGAACTAAAAACTGGTGGTTTTGTTGGAAACCCAAACAATTCTGAAGAAAATATTAATATTAACTCTGAAATAGTAAGGGAGCAATTAATTGAAGATGCTAACGGAGAGTTTTATCGAAATTGGCGCCCAGAAATAAAATCACCTAGTGATATTTGGAAAGAAATTGTTCGTGTAACCAAGTTTCCAGGGGTTACTTCTGCACCTAAACTACAACCTATAGAAACTCGCTTGGTTATGCTACAAACAGGAATGCGTGCTCCAATGGGTATTAAGGTGAAAGGTCAAAACTTAAAAAAAATTGAAGCTTTTGGAATGCATTTAGAGAGTCTTTTAAAACAGGTAGAAGGTGTAAAAATTGAAGCTGTTTTTGCAGATCGTATCGTTGGAAAACCCTACTTATTGATTGATATTGATAGAGTTAAAATTGCTCGTTATGGTATTTCAATAGAAGATGTTCAACGTATTTTAAAAGTAGCCATTGGTGGAATGGTACTAACACAAACCGTTGAGGGAAGAGAACGATATGGTATTCGTGTTCGCTATCCTAGAGAATTACGAGGAAACCCAACAGATTTAAAACAAATTTACATTCCAGTAGAAAAAGGAAGGTCTATTCCATTAAGCGAATTAGCAAAAATTCGTTACGAACAAGGTCCACAAGTAATTAAAAGTGAAGACACTTTTTTAGTGGGGTATGTATTGTTTGACAAACTAGATGGTTTTGCGGAAGTAAACGTAGTTGAAAATGCGCAAGCCTTAATTCAAGAAAAAATAGATTCAGGAGAACTAATTGTTCCTAAAGGAATCAACTATCAATTTACGGGAACGTATGAAAATCAAATACGCGCTGAAAAGACATTATCTGTGGTAGTCCCTTTAGCCTTAGCAATTATCTTTTTAATCCTTTATTTTCAATTCCGATCGGTAGCCACCTCTTTAATGGTTTTTTCGGGAATTGCCGTTGCATTTGCTGGAGGGTTTATTATGATTTGGCTCTACGGACAAGATTGGTTTTTAAACTTCAATTTTTTTGGTGAAAATCTAAGAGATTTATTTCAGATGCACACTATTAATTTAAGTGTTGCTGTCTGGGTTGGTTTTATTGCCTTGTTTGGAATTGCAACAGATGATGGCGTAGTCATGGCATCATATTTAACGCAAACATTTGATAGAAATAAACCTGCAAACAAAAAAGATATTAGAGCTTCTATTGTTGAAGCAGGAGAGAAAAGAATTCGTCCTTGTTTGATGACAACAGCAACAACCATATTAGCCTTGCTCCCAATTCTTACATCAACAGGAAGAGGTAGTGATATAATGATTCCTATGGCGATTCCAAGTTTTGGTGGAATGCTTATTGCCTTGATTACATTATTTGTTGTACCAGTATTATTTAGCTGGAAAGCAGAAATTCAACTTAAAAGAACAACAAAATGAGACGCACAGAATTTTGTATAAAAACAACACTAATCCTAACTTCATTTTTCTTGAGTTTAATTGTAAATGCACAACAGTTAAATTCTATAATAGAAGAAGCATTACAAAACAATCCAGAAATTCAAAAATTTGAGTTGCGTTATAAAATAGCTTCAGAAAAAATTAATGAAGCAATTACAATCCCTGATACTCAGATTGGCGTGGGTTTTTTCGTAAGTGAACCAGAAACAAGAACAGGAGCTCAAAGGTTCAAAGTCTCTGCGAAACAAATGTTACCCAAATTCGGTTCTATTACTGCGAGACAGAATTATCTGAGCTCAATGGCTGATACAAAGTATATAGACATTACTATCGCAAAACGAAAGTTAATTGTTTCTGT
Source organism: uncultured Flavobacteriaceae bacterium (assembly GCA_938084555.1). Taxonomy (GTDB): domain Bacteria; phylum Bacteroidota; class Bacteroidia; order Flavobacteriales; family Flavobacteriaceae; genus Polaribacter. The sequence continues at coordinate 12,836 of CALKFR010000092.1, forward strand.
GTCAAAATCTTATTACAGGCTCTATGAATTGAAGGCAAGGCAAGAGGTTCTGAATAAGAATATAGCATTGTTAAAAACATATGAAATCATGGCGTTAAAATCTGTTGAAGTTGACAAAGCATCAGTAGTAGATGTGTTGAGGTTACAAATGAGACAAAATGATTTAGAACAACTCAGACAAGTTTTAACAAGATATTTTATTGCTGAACAAACTCAGATGAATAAGCTATTAAATAGAGCAAAAGACACAGAAATAACAATTGTAAGCAGCCTGACACTTCCAAAAAAAGTAATAGAAATAGATGTGGAACATATTGATGTTCACCCTGAGTTGATGAAGTATGACAAACTATTTCAATCTGTGGAACAATCAGAATTGATAAATCAAAAAGAAAGAAAGCCTATGGTAGGATTTGGTCTGGATTATATTGCTGTTTCAGAACGTCCTAATATGAGTTTTGGAGATAATGGAAAAGATATTGTGATGCCCATGATCAGTCTATCAATTCCTATTTTGAATAAAAAATACAATTCAAAAACAAAACAAAATATATTACAACAAAAGGAAATTATATTTCAAAAACAAGACAGACAAAATAGATTAGAAACTCTTTTAGACAAAGCAATAAACAATAAAATAGCATCAAGAATTAGCTATGAAACACAGGTTAAAAATTTACAACAAGCTAAAAATGCAGAGGCTATTTTAATTAAAAGTTATGAAACAGGAACTATCGATTTTAAAGACGTTTTAGATATTCAAGAGTTACAATTAAAGTTTCAAATGAATCAAATAAGTGCGGTAAAAGAATACTACATACAAATGACATTGATTAACTATTTAACAAATTAAAATGAAATGAAAACAATAAAAACAATTTTTATAATTACAACAATTACAGTATTGCTGATCAGCTGTAAAGAACAACCGAAAGAAAAAGAAATAAATAAGACAGAAAAAGCAGATCTATCAAAAGAGAAAGAAGTAGTGCTGTCTGTAATGAAAGCGTACAAAGATGCAATACAAAACTTGACAACTGAGGGTACTTTTGAGCTCTTTACTCAAAATGCCACAATTTTTGAACAAGGTAAAGTTGAAGGAACCTACAAAGATTATATTGATCATCATTTAGGGCCAGAATTAGGTCATTTTAAAAGCTTTACGTTCTCAAACTATAAGATTGATGTAACTGTAAATTTACCTTATGCTTTCACAACTGAAAATTACCTATATACTATTGTATTAAAGGGTAATAAGGCAAAAGCTACTAAAGAACGTACTATTGAGAGTAAAGGAGTTGCTACTTCTGTTTTAGAAAAAATAGATGGTGAGTGGAAAATCATTCATTCACATACTTCGTTTAAAAAAATAAAACAGTAATCAGTGAATCAATTAAAAACTATTATAAACAATCAACAACTATTAACTATTTATCAACTCGTGATGCTAAATTTAATTAGTTTTTTAATAGTCTTTTTAATGGTTTCTTGTAAACAGGAAGCAAAACATCAAGTAAATGTATCTTATACAGGAGCTTTAAAAAATATGATGTATGGTGGTGATATTTCAAAAAAAATACTGAAAGATAACATCTCAGAAAAACAAATTTATATGCATTTTAAGACAGAAGACAGCCCTTTAGCAGGATATGCAGATGAGATTGCTTCTAAAGGAGCTATAACCTTTAAATTACCAAAAGAATGAAACATACTTATACAATAAAGGGAATGACCTGTATAGGCTGTAAAGCCTCGGTTGAGAAATATTTAAGTGAAATAGAAAATGTAACGAATGTAGCCGTAAACCTTGAAAAAGGAGAAGCTGAAATTACAATGTCACATCACATTGAAACAAAAGTGTTTCAGTGTGCACTGCCAGAAAAATATACTTTTAATGAAAAAAATAGTTCAAAAGAATCTATTTCAATAAATGTATCTAATTTTAGAATTGAAGAAGAAAAAAGTAAGTTACAACAGTTAAAACCCTTGTTGTTTATTCTTTTTTATATTTCTGGGTCATCAATTCTAATGAATTATAAGGAATGGAATACCGCAGAAACCATGTTAGATTTTATGGGGCTTTTTTTCATTGTTTTTAGCTTTTTTAAACTATTAGATTTAAAAGGTTTTCCCGTTTCTTTTAGAATGTACGACCCTTTAGCAAAAAGAATTCCTATTTATGGTTGGGTATATCCATTTATTGAAACTGCTTTAGGATTAATGTTCTTACTGCGAATTAAAGTTAACATTGCTCTAATTATAACACTAATTATACTGGGAATTACAACCATTGGAGTTACAAAAACATTGCTAAATAAAAAATCAATTCAATGTGCATGTTTAGGAACAGCATTAAAACTTCCAATGACAGAAGCAACATTTATAGAGAATGCAATCATGATAGTGATGGCACTATTAATACTAACTAATATTTTATAACATAAAAAAATGAAAAGCATAATTAAAGCTATTCTTATCGCTGTATTAATTACAAGCTGTAACGAAGGAACTAAAAAAGATCAAAATAAAATAGAGAAAGAAGATCACGCAACACATAAAAAAGCAGTACCGTCAAAAAAGAAAGTATTAAGTCCTCATACCTATGCAATGTCTATGATCGGTGATGCCCACGTTCACATAGATTATTCGTCTCCAGGCGTAAGAGGGAGAATCATTTTTGGAGGTTTATTGGCTTATGATCAAGTATGGCAGGCAGGTGCTCACAAAGCCACTTGGTTAGAAACAAATAAAAACTTAACAATTGAAGGAAAAGAACTTAAAGCAGGTAAATATGGGGTTTTTATGATTCCATCAAAAGAAGAATGGACGATAATTTTTAATACACATTGGGATCAACACGGGAAAGATGAATATAATGAAAAAGAGGATGTGCTTAGATTTAAAGTAAAAACTGTTATTTCAAAAACAGTTACAGAACATTTAAAATATCAAGTTAAAAAACAGAGCAATAAAAAAGGAATCATAACTTTTGCTTGGGAAAAAATTAAATTTGAAGTTCCATTTAAAATAAATCAATAGAAATGAAGAAATATATTATATATGTTGGAATACTAACCACTGGACTTATTTTTGGGTGGTTACTTTTTGGGAATTCTTCTACTGAAGAAATTCTTCATAATCACGATAAGGTTAGTGAAATCAATGAAAAATGGACCTGTTCTATGCATCCACAAATAATGCAGCCCGAAGCCGGAGATTGCCCTATTTGTGGAATGGATTTAATTCCAGCTGAAACAAGTGTAAATGGACTTTCTTCAGACCAGTTCAAATTAACTGAAAATGCCATGGCTTTAGCAAACATTCAAACTACTAGAATTGGTAGAAGCGATGTAAATGAGGAAAGCGTTATAAAATTGTCAGGTAAAATTTCAGAAAATGAAGAAAATAATATGATACAAATGAGCTATTTCTCTGGAAGAATTGAACAATTAATTGTGAGTTTTACAGGAGAAAAAGTTAAAAAAGGGCAATTATTAGCTACCATATATTCACCAGAATTATTGAAAGCTCAGCAAGAGCTATTAACAACCTATTCTTTAAAAGAATCTCAGCCAGCATTTTACAATGCTGTTCGAAACAAGTTGAAATTATGGAAACTATCTGAAGAACAAATCAATTCGATTGAAACTTCTGGAAAAGTAAAAGAAAATTTCCCAGTATATGCTACTGTTTCAGGAACTGTTTCAGAAAAGTTAGTAGAGCAAGGTAGTTCTGTTAAGAAGGGTCAACCTTTATTAAAAATTTCCAACTTAAATACCGTTTGGGCTAATTTTGACGTTTATGAAAATCAGATCGAGTTATTCAAAGTAGGTCAGAATATTTCTATCAAAACAACTAGTTTTCCTACTAAAGAATTCAAAACAAAAGTATCTTTTATAGGCCCAACCTTAGATTCAAAAACGAGAATAGTTAAGTTAAGAGGTGTTTTAGATAATGGAAATCAATTACTAAAACCCGGAATGTTTATTGAGGGTAAAATAAAAAATGTATCTACTAATAAAAAACAAAGTTTAAGTATTCCGGCTTCAGCTGTACTTTGGACTGGAAAACGTTCTATAGTCTATGTTAAAACCAATCCTAATGAACCTGTTTTTGAAATAAGAGAAATACTACTTGGACAAAGAGTCGGTGAAAGCTATCAAGTAACAGAGGGATTAACAACAGGAGATGAAGTTGTTACTAACGGTGCTTTTACTGTTGATGCAGCTGCACAATTACAAGGCAAAAAATCGATGATGAACAAAGAAGGCGATAAAAAAACAACTGGACATAACGGTCATTTGGGAATTACAACCAACGACGCTAATAATCATCTGATCGTTGGAATGGATATCAAAAGATTAAAGGTAGATAAAAGGTTTCAATCACAATTAAAAAAGGTATTTGATGAATATATTATCTTAAAAGATGCTTTGATTAAAGAGAACACAAAAACATCTACTAAAGCATCTTCAATGATACTAAAAAACTTGGCTTCTATGGATATGAAATTAATCAAAGGAGACGAACATACATCTTGGATGCAATTATCAGAGCAATTAAAAAACCATACGAAGTCTTTAAACTCAACAACAGATATTAAAAAACAAAGAAATCATTTTAAACCTCTATCAGCAAACTTAATAATGGCTGTTGAAAAATTTGGAATTAACCAACAAGTATATAGTCAGTTCTGCCCTATGGCAGATGGAAATAAAGGAGGTTCCTGGTTGAGTCTTGATGATAAGGTGTTAAACCCATATTATGGAGTTGCTATGTTAAC
>CALKFR010000093.1 GCA_938084555.1 uncultured Flavobacteriaceae bacterium
AGGTAAGAAGTGCATTTTTTTCAACTTTCTCTTTATAATGTTTGGTAATTAAATCATACAGTTTTTCTACTAATTCTTGCTCTGTTAATGAATTAAACTCATCTTCACTAAACGGAGAAGTAATTGATGTAAACCTAATTAGCTCAAATTCAAAATTTTGAAAATCTTTTGCTGCTTTATTTTGATTGATAATGGTTTCACAGGTTTCAAAAATCATGTTTGAAATATCTATCTGCAAGCGATCTCCATCTAATGCATGCCTTCTTCTTAGATAAACAAATTCTCTTTGGGCATTCATAATATCGTCATATTCTAACAATCTTTTTCGAATACCAAAGTTGTTTTCTTCAACTTTTTTCTGTGCTCTTTCAATAGATTTAGAAATCATAGAATGCTGAATTACTTCACCTTCTTTTAATCCCATTCTATCCATCATTTTTGCAATTCTTTCAGAACCAAATAAACGCATTAAATTATCATCTAGTGCGACATAAAATTGAGAAGAGCCAACATCTCCCTGACGTCCTGCTCTTCCTCGTAATTGTCTATCTACACGTCTAGAATCATGTCTTTCTGTTCCAATAATAGCTAAACCACCAGCAGCTTTTACTTGATCAGATAATTTGATATCTGTTCCACGACCTGCCATATTAGTAGCAATAGTTACCACTCCTGGATTACCAGCTTCAGCTACAACATCAGCTTCACGTTTGTGTAATTTTGCATTGAGAATATTGTGTTTAATCTTACGCATTTGTAGCATTCTACCTAATAATTCAGAAATTTCAACGGAGGTTGTACCTACCAGTACAGGTCTTCCTTGATTTACGAGTTGAACAACATCTTCAATTACTGCATTGTATTTTTCGCGAGTAGTTTTGTAAATATAATCTTGTTTGTCATCTCTCAGCAAAGGCTTATTAGTAGGAATTTCAACGACATCTAATTTGTAAATTTCCCAAAGTTCACCAGCTTCAGTTATAGCAGTACCTGTCATACCAGATAGCTTTCTATACATCCTAAAATAGTTTTGCAGGGTAACTGTTGCAAATGTTTGAGTAGCATCTTCAATTTTTACATTTTCCTTTGCTTCAATTGCTTGATGAAGACCATCTGAATATCGACGTCCATCCATAATTCGCCCAGTTTGTTCATCTACTATCATAACTTTATTATCTACAACTACATACTCAACATCTTTTTCAAATAGACTATAAGCTTTTAGCAGCTGGTTCATAGTATGAATACGCTCACTTTTAACACTAAAGTCTTTGTATAGTTTTTCTTTTAGTTCAGCCTTTTTTTCAGTGGTTTCTTCGGAAGCATCAATATCACCAATTTTCACCCCTAAATCAGGTAAAACAAAAAAGTCTTCATCACTTGTATTCGTGGAAAGTGCTGCGATACCTTTATCTGATAAATCAATGGAATTATTTTTTTCTTCAATTACATACCATAATTCTTGATCTACTTCTGGCATTAATTTATTGTTATCTGCCATGTAGGTATTTTCTGTTTTTTGTAACAGTTGCTTTACACCCTCTTGAGATAAAAACTTTATAAGTGCTTTGTTCTTCGGTATTCCTCTGTAAACCCTAAGTAACAAGAAGCCTCCATCTTTAGTATTTCCCTCAGCTATGAGTTTTTTTGCCTCAGCTAAAACTCCAATCAAATATTTATTTTGCTTAGAAACTAAATCACTAACTAGAGGTTTTAATTCATTAAACTCATGTCTATCACCCTGAGGAACAGGTCCGGAAATAATTAAAGGAGTTCTAGCATCATCAATTAAAACAGAATCTACTTCATCAATTATTGCATAATTTGGAGCTCTTTGAACTAGGTCTTCCTTAGAACTAGCCATATTATCTCTCAAATAATCAAATCCAAATTCGTTATTTGTTCCATAAGTAATATCTGCATTATAAGCTTTTCTTCTTTCTTCTGAATTAGGTTGATGAAAATCAATACAATCTGTACTTAATCCATGGAATTCAAACATTGGTGCCATCCAAGCCCTATCTCTTTTAGCTAAGTAGTCATTCACGGTAACTACATGAACCCCATTTCCAGTTAATGCATTTAAATATACAGGAAGAGTTGATACTAATGTTTTCCCTTCTCCTGTCATCATTTCTGCAATCTTTCCTTGATGGAGCACAGAACCACCAATGAGTTGCACATTATAGTGAATCATATCCCAGGTTACCGGTTTTCCAGCAGCGTCCCAAGAGTTTTGCCAAATAGCTTTATCACCATCTAATACAACATGATCTCGTGTAGATGAAAGCTCTCTATCAAATGGAGTAGCTGTAACTTCAACTTCATTATTATTTACAAAACGAGTTGCTGTTTCTTTTACCACAGCAAAAGCTTCTGGCATAATATCGTTTAGAATAGTTTCAGATGCTTCATAGGATTCATTTTTTAAGGTGTCTATTTCAGAAAAAATATCTTGCTGTCTGTCTATTTCAGCTTCTTTAGCCTCTTTTTCTAGTGCAACAATTTTGTTATTAAAACTTTGTATACCTTCTTCTATTCTTTTTTTGAATTCTATTGTTTTGTTTCTTAACTCATCATTTGATAAAGAAGATAAAGAAGTTTCATATGCAGTTACTTTTTCAACAATGGGTTGAAGTATTTTTAGATCTTTTTGTTGTTTATCTCCAACAAATAATTTAATTACCGAATTTAAGATACTCATTCTTTAAGTTGTATTTATTCTCTTCTTTATGATATAGTAACAAGACTTTAAAAGTAAACAAAAAAAAAGCCTCATTTGAGACTTTTTTTTTGTTTATTTTAATATTCATCTTCATTCCAAAGATAGTCTTCTTCTGTAGGATAATCTGGCCAAATTTCAATAATAGAGTCGTAAGAATCACCTTCGTCTTCAATTTCTTGTAAATTTTCTGCTACTTCTAAAGGCGCACCTGTTCTAATAGCATAATCTACTAACTCGTCTTTTGTTGCTGGCCATGGTGCATCTGCTAAATAAGATGCTAATTCTAAAGTCCAATACATTTCTAAAGGTTTAATTTCTGCAAAAATAATTTTTTTACTGAAAAAATCAAGTTTTTTTTGAAATATATATCAATAAAAAAAGAACTTGGTTATAATTTCTCAGGAATCCACTTAACTTCCTGAACAGATAAATATTGAGACAACTTTCGTGCCAGTATAAAAAGGAAGTCAGATAGTCGGTTAAGATATGTTAAAATAATAGGATTGATTTCCTCTTGTTCGTGAAGTGAAACTGATAACCGTTCAGATCTCCTACAAACACATCTAGCTATATGACAATATGACACCGTAGTGTGACCACCAGGTAGTATAAAATGAGTCATTTGTGGACGCTTTGAACTTATTTCATCTATGGTATTTTCTAAATACGCTACAGATTCAGCTGTTATTTTAGGAATATTTAATCTTTCTTTTCCATTTTTAAGAATTTCATTTTCTAAGGGTGTTGCTAACATAGACCCAAGAGTAAATAAATCATTCTGAATTTTTACAAGAATATTTTTTGTTTGATTATCAATTTCTTGATCTTTAATTAAACCAATATAAGAATTTAGTTCATCTACTGTTCCGTAAGATTCTATTCTTAAGTGATTTTTTGAAACTCTTTTTCCTCCAAACAAGGCAGTGGTTCCTTTATCTCCTGTTTTTGTATAAATCTTCATAACGTAAATTTAAGATTTTATATTCTGATGATAAAATGTTCTTTTTCTTGTTCTTTTCTAAAGAACACAAAGCCCCATTGAAATGTATCTATTGTTACACTTACTTTTTTATGTTTTTTTATATGGTTCCAATTTTTTTCTGATGCTTTATCAGAGTGAATATTTTCAAACATAAAAACGGAATCATTGTGTATATATGTTAAACTAAATTCAAAGTATTTTAAGGTTGTTTCATTGATGTTTTTTCCTTTAAAATAAATAAAGTCATAGCTATTATTATTTAATACCTGTGGTAAAGTTTTATCATAGTTACCTGTAATTAATTGTACATTTTTCAAATGATGTTTTTTAAACAATTTACTAACTATAGCTGAAATCTGTTCATTTTCTTCTAGAGTAGTAATCTTTAAGTTCTCGTGAGTGGAAGCCAATGCAGCAGTCCTATCGCCAATAGAAGTTCCAATTTCTAAAAAACTATTTACATTAAGGTAATGTATTGTATTTATTAGTAATCTAACTCTCTTATTTGACATTCTTAATTTTTTGACAAACGTTGATACTTTTCTTTTATTTGAGAGAAAGAGACTAGAAATAAAACTAAGATTAGCAATTTCTAAAAATGAAAAATCGTTTAAAAGATCTTTCTTGTAGTTTAAGAAAATATGTAAATCCGTAGTAATCTTTTTTTTATAAAAACATGAAGTTATTAAATCAAATACAAAAGGAGAGTGAACACCATGTTCATTTTTAGATTTAATCAAAAAATAAAAAAATGATGAGATTCTATGAAACAATTTTTTTGTTTTTTAATATTATATGGCTGAGGTTTCTTTTCCGTTTAGGTAAACTTTTCCTATACAATTATCGGCAAAGGCATAGGGTATAAAACTATACGATTTTATGGGTTTTGTAATTATAAAGTTCGCCATTTTACCTCTTGAGATACTTCCAACCTTATCTGACAAGTTAAGTGCATATGCAGCATTAATTGTTGCTGCATTTATAGCTTCCTCAGGAGTCATTTTCATTTTTATACAAGCTAAAGAAACTACAAAATTCATATTACCAGATGGAGAAGATCCAGGGTTATAATCTGAGGCAATTGCCAAAGGAATGTTTGAGTCTATTATTTTTCTTCCATTTGTGTAGGGAATTCCTAAAAAAAATGAGCATGATGGAAGTGCAACTGGCATTGTGTCTGATTTTGATAAAATATTGAGATCTTCATCGGTTAAAACTTCTAAATGATCTACAGATAAGGCATTATTATCAACACCTACTTTTACTCCACCAATTGAATTAAATTGATTCACATGAATTTTTGGAATTAATCCATATTTTATTCCTGCTTTTAAAATTAAATCAGTTTCTGTGGTGGTAAAATATCCTTTTTCACAAAAAACATCAATATAATCAGCTAGTTTTTCTTTAGCTATTTTAGGAATCATTTTATCAATAATTAACTGAATATATTCAGCTCTTTTTTCTTTGTATTCATTTGGTATTGCGTGCGCGCCCAAAAAAGTTGCTTTTATAGGTATTGAGAAGTTTTCTTTTAATTTTTTAATTACTCGAAGTATTTTAAGTTCACTATCAAGAGTTAGTCCATAGCCAGATTTAATTTCTAATGCACCTGTTCCAGATTTAATTATTTCTTTTATTCTTATCACTGCATCGTTATACAATAGGTCTTCTGATTTATCTTGAAGTTTTTTTGCAGAGTTCAAAATTCCGCCACCTTTTTCTGCAATTTCTTGATAGGTTAGTCCTTTTATTCGATTTACAAATTCCTCTTCTCTAGTATCCGCGAAAACTAAATGGGTATGGCTATCACACCAAGTGGGTAAAACTAATTTATCTGTGAGATCAACTACTTTATCTGCATCTTTTATGCTAACACGATTCATGGAACCAAAATCAATAATGAGATCATCCTCAATCAATAAAAAAGCATTTTTGATAATAGGTAAAATACCCATATCCTTTCCACTCAATTTCATCACATCCGATTCTCTAACTTGAATAAGTTCTTTAATATTTATAAATAAAGTTGTCATGTAGTGGATTACTTATATTAAACAAACTTACATTAAAAAAAGAAAACTATATATTGTTGTAGGTGTGAGCTATAAGATTCATGTCTTGAATACTTATAATGTCTTTAGAAAATATATAGTATTGAATTAAAAATTATTTCATACTACCCGTCATGTCTTCAGGTTTCACCCACTCATCATATTGCTCTTCAGTAACATAACCTAAACGAACTGCTTCTTCTTTTAATGTTGTGCCATTTTCATGAGCAGTATTGGCAATTTCAGCAGCTTTATAATATCCAATTTTAGTATTTAATGCAGTAACTAACATTAATGAATTATTTAATAATTCATTAATTCTTTTATGATTTGGCTCAATACCAGAAGCACAATGTAAATCAAATGAAATACAAGCATCACCAATAAGTTGTGCAGACTTAATAACATTAGTAGCCATCATAGGTTTAAAGACATTTAATTCATAATGACCCTGAGTTCCACCAATAGTTACAGCTACGTCATTTCCCATTACTTGTGCACAAACCATAGTAATTGCTTCTGCTTGTGTTGGGTTTACTTTTCCAGGCATAATAGAGCTCCCAGGTTCGTTAGCTGGAATTATAATTTCTCCTATACCAGACCTTGGTCCTGATGCCATCATTCTAATGTCATTAGCAATTTTATTTAGTGATACAGCAACTTGTTTAAGTGCACCATGTGTTTCTACTAGAGCATCATGTGCAGCCAAAGCTTCAAATTTATTTTCAGCAGTTACAAAAGGTAAGCCAGTAAACTCTGCTATAAATTTGGCCACTAGAACATCATATCCTTTTGGTGTATTTAAACCAGTACCTACTGCAGTTCCTCCTAAAGCTAATTGACTTAAATGCTCTAAAGAATTACGTAAGGCTTTTAAGCCAAAGTTTAATTGTGCAACATAACCTGAAAATTCTTGCCCTAGGGTTAGGGGAGTGGCATCCATTAAATGAGTTCTACCAATTTTAACAACATCTTTAAAATCTTCAGATTTTTTTTGTAATGTATTTCTTAATTGTTCAATTCCTGGAATAGTTGTTTCTATAATTTTTTTATAACAGGCAATATGCATTCCTGTCGGAAATGTATCATTGGAGGATTGAGATTTATTCACATCATCATTTGGTTGAATAGTTTTTTCTCCCTCTCCAATTATTTTTCCTGAAATTTCATGGGCTCTGTTTGCAATTACTTCATTCACATTCATGTTAGATTGTGTACCTGAGCCTGTTTGCCATACTACCAAAGGAAACTGATCATCTAACTTTCCTGCTAAAATCTCATCACATACCTTCGCAATTAAATCACGTTTTTCTACATCTAAAATTCCTAATTCAGTGTTTGTGTAAGCAGCAGCTTTTTTGAGATATGCAAAACCATAGATTATTTCAAGAGGCATTGAAGCAGCTGAACCAATTTTAAAATTATTTCTAGATCTTTCAGTTTGTGCACCCCAATACATATCAGCAGGAACTTTAACTGATCCCATGGTGTCTTTTTCTATTCTAAATTTCATAATTAGTGCGTTTTCAATGATATTACAAAATTACGAAATCCACAACAATCAATTAGTAACATTTGTGAGTATTTTCTTCTAGAAATATTTAACTAAATGTTAGTATCAATAAGAATTATCTATTATTTTTGTATTTTAAATTGTAAATTTTTTAAAATGTTAGATTTTTCACAGTTCTCAGGATTGGTTTTATTCATGTTTATTTTTACAACCGGTTTTTGGTTGTTAATATTTTTGTTGACTTTTGTTGTACCATACTGGTTAGGAGGAACTATTTGGGAAAATTTTAAACTAAAAAGAGAAGCAAAAAAAGCTGCTGAAGGAAAGTAATTTTTTATTCAATATATAAAAAAAGACTCACATCAATGAGTCTTTTTTTTTGGTTTATTAAATAGTATTATGGTTTACTAAATCCTTCACCACCATCATAGTCTTCATTACCACCTCTTTCTCTTTCCTGATTTTTTTTCTGATTAAACCTGTAGGTAAAGTTTAAAGAAACTTGTCTAACCCTCCATTGAGATTCTTGATAATTAACACTTGTGGGATTCTCTTTATTTGGGTTGAAATTAGTAGATTTCCATTTTCTAGAATTAAACAAATCACTTACATTCAATACTAGTGTTCCTTTATCACTAAATAAATCTTTACTTATGGCTACATTTGTTGAAAATATTCCTTTTGATTCGCTTTGTGCTGTATATCTAGGACCTCTGTAGGATAGTCTATTTTGCATTTGCATGTCCCATGGCAAGGAAAAAGTTGCGTTAAATCTACTAAACCAGCTACTATTTATATTTCCTAAATCTTGTATTTCTGGAGTAGAGCTAATTAAACCTGACGTATCATCTACAGTAAATTTATTGTATTCGTAAACCCCTTTTGATTCTTGTTGAAAAACATTAAAACTTCCCGAAAGTCTAACTTTTTTTGAAGGATTATAATTAGCAGTTAATTCAAACCCATATCTATCTTCTGAAGCTAAATTTATAGGTTCTCTGATTGTTATTACTTGGTTTACTCCGTCTAAGAGTCTGATTTCATCTCTGCTGACTCTTTGAATAGCATTGACGGAATGTTGGTAGTAAATTGATGAGTTTAGGGTTAGTTTTCCAATTTTTTGAAGAAAGCCCAGGTCAAAAGAATTTGTAAAAGTTGGAATTAACCCTGGGTTACCTTTGTAGATAATATTTTGACTGTTTCTTGATTCGAAAGGGTTTAGATACCAGTATCTCGGTCTTCTTAACCTTCTACTGTATCCTAGAGTGAAACTTTGATCTTCAGTTCTCTCAAAACCAAAATTAATTGTAGGAAATAATTCTGAGTAGTTATAATCAAAATTTTCATTGGTGTTGGTAAGTCTAACTTTTACGTCTGTAATTTCAGTTCTTAGACCTAATAGATAGGAAAATTTATTAATCTTGCTTCCAAATTGAGAATAGATAGCATTTACATTTTGTTTAAAGATTAGATTGTTTGATGGATTGAAATCTAATTCAGGGGTTCTGTTTACTAAAAAATTAGAATTTAAATCCTGAAAATCTCCTCTATACCCTAATTCAAATTGTATATTCTCACCAATTGGTAATACATAATCTGTTTGTATGAGAGTATTTTTAGAATTTTCTATAGTAGTATTGTTTTCTAAAGCCAAAGAGTCTTCGATTAATGCAGTTTCTGTTTCTTCACTATCACTGTGTTGAATGTCAATAGTTAATTTATGACCACTATTATTTATGTTGTTTGTGTAATTTAAAGAAATTTGAGAGGTTTTATCAATTTCATCCTCATTTTGAACACGAACATCAGAAAACTCAAGAATATTGTTTATGTCAAATACACTGATGCTGTTGGTTGATAAGTTTTGATTATCAGAATCTCTATAAAAATAGGTTCCTGTAATTGAACTTTTAGTAGACAGAAAATATTCTAATCCAAGGTTAATATTATATCCATTTCTGTTTCTTTCAAAATCTCTATCTTCAATACGTAAACTATTAATGGATTCATTTTCAAATATTGTTAAATTAGTTAAATATTTTCCTGGACCTGAACTATTTCTATATCCAAGATTAGTAAAAAAATTAATTTTTTTTGTTCTATAATTTACATTAGAAGCTATACGATATTGTTTTGGGTCTCCAATAGTAGCATTCATAGAACCATTTAAGCCTGTAGCTATTCCTTTTCTGAGGATAATATTTAAAATTCCAGCGGTACCCTCAGCATCATACCTAGCAGAAGGTGAGGTAACTACCTCAACTCTTTCAATGGCATCTGCAGGTAATTGCCGCAGTGCATCTGTACCACTTAAACCAACAAGAGCAGAGGGTTTTCCATCTATAAGTATTCTTACATTTTCATTACCCCTCAGGCTTACATTCCCCTCTACATCTACGTCTACAGAAGGGACATTATCTAAAACATCAGATGCAGATCCTCCCTTAACCGTCATATCTTTACCAACATTATAAATTCTTTTATCTAAACGAATTTCAACAGTAGATTTTTCAGCAATAATTACAATTTCATCTAATTTATCAGAGTCTTCAGATAATTTGATTGTACCAAAATTAATAGAAGAATTAATTGTTTTATTAGGTAAATTAATGGTTTTGAATGAAATGAATTCAAAACTAATATCATAAATTCCAGGATTGATTTTTATATTAAAGTTTCCTTTTTCATCTGTAATACCTCCACTTAGTTGTTTTGTTTTTTGATTATTTAACACTACTGTAGCATACTCTAAAGGTTCATTAGTCTTTGAATCTACGATATTACCAGTTATCAAAATTTGTGCATTTTGAGGTTTCTGACCGAAAACAACTGTGAACATAACTGTAAATATTACAAAAAATAAGCTGGTTTTATTCATTTAAGTCTAAAGTTTAAATACTTAGCTGTAAATGTCTTATTAAGTTTAAATATTAGTAGTTAATATTGTGTTAAACAACACAATTATATGATTTGTTTTATAGTTTCAGGAGGTCTTCCAATGACTGCTTTTCTTTTATTAACAACAATAGGTCTTTCTATTAGTTTTGGAAATTTTATCATTGCAGATATGATATCATCTTCATTCAAAGTTTTTCCTTTATAATGCTCTTTCCAAGCAGTTTCATTTTTACGAATTAATTTTATTGGAGATATGGCTAATAAATCTATTATAATTTTAACTTCATCAAAAGAGAGATTTTCTTTCAGGTATTCTACAATTTCAAAATCCTTTCCACTTTCTTGAAGTATTTGAAGTCCTTCTCTAGATTTTCTGCATCTAGGATTATGGTATATTTTAATCATAATAGTTGTGTAATTTTTTTATACTTCCAAAGTTTTGGTTTTTTGTCCCTGAGACATTAAATAAGCTTTTAAAAATGCATTAATATTTCCATCCATTACATCATCAACATTTCCAGTTTCATGTGCAGTTCGAACATCTTTAACTAGTTTGTAAGGGTGCATTACATAATTTCTAATTTGACTTCCCCACTCATTTTTCATTTTACCAGCCTCAATACTATTTCTAGCTTCTTGTTGTTTTTGTAGTTCAATTTCATACAGTTGAGACTTCAACATTTTCATAGCTGTGGCTCTATTATCGTGTTGTGAACGAGAGTTAGAGCAGGAAATTTGAATTCCTGTAGGTTTATGAGTTAATTGAACTTTTGTTTCAACTTTATTAACATTTTGCCCACCGGCTCCACTAGATCTGGCAGTTGTGATCTCAACATCAGCAGGATTAACTTCTATTTCTATAGAATCATCAGCAACTGGGTACACATAAACAGAGGCAAAAGAAGTGTGTCTTTTTGCATTGCTATCGAATGGTGAAATTCTAACTAATCGATGTACACCATTTTCCCCTTTTAGCCATCCAAATGCATAATCTCCATCAACTTCAACAGTAACTGTTTTAATTCCTGCAGAGTCTCCAGGTTGGTAATTAAGTGTTTTTAATGTAAATCCTTGTTTTTCAGACCACATAGAATACATTCTAAATAGCATTTCAGCCCAATCACAACTTTCTGTACCACCTGCTCCAGCAGTAATTTGAATAACTGCACTAAAGCTATCTCCTTCCTCTGAAAGCATATTTTTAAATTCAATATCTTCAATAAAAGCAGCAGTTTTTGCAAACTGTATTTCTATTTCCTTGGCTTCAATCTCACCTTCTTTATAAAAATCAAATAATACTTGAATATCCTCATCTAAAGTAACAGCCTTTTGATAATCCTCAACCCATTTTTTTTTGAAACGGATCGATTTCATCAAAATTTCAGCCTCTTTTGGATTATTCCAAAAATCTGGAGCTGCTGTTTTTTCTTCTTCATTCGAAATTTCAATTAGTTTATTTTCAATTTCTAAATATCCTTTTAATTTAGAAACTCTTTCTGAAAGATTTTTAAGTTGTTCTTGTGTAACCATAATCTTAAACAAAAATAGTTGAAAAATAGTGAAAGCTAACAATTACTATTAATGATCTTTATAATAAACTATTTATTCTCTTTATTTTTTCTTTTTTATTGAGTCATAAGACAAAATTTATAGTTATTTTTATGAACAAACACTAACTAATGAAATCAAGAAGAGACTTTGTTAAAACAACTACACTATTGAGTACGGGCTTGGCTTTAGCGCCTAATATGGCCTTTGGGATGGCTTCGTCAAAAAAAGAAAAATTACATTTAGCACTTATAGGTGTTGGTCTCAGAGGGACCAATCATTTAACTAATTTATTACAACGCGAAGATGTTGTAATAGTTGCCATTTGTGATATTGATTCAAAAAGAATTGAATTATGTCTGGATCTTATAAAAAAGTCATCTCAACCAACTCCAAAAATATTTGGAAAAGATACAATGGATTATAGAAATCTATTGGAAGATAATTCAATAGATGCAGTAATTATTTCTACACCTTGGTTGTGGCACACACGAATGGCCAAAGATGCTATGTTAGCAGGAAAGTATACAGGAGTTGAAGTTTCTGCTGCTAATACTATGGAGGAATGTTGGGATTTGGTAAATATCCATGAAAAAACAGGGTCTCACTTAATGATTTTGGAAAATGTTAATTACAGAAGAGATGTAATGGCTGTTTTAAATATGGTTAGGCAAAATATATTTGGGGAATTGCTCCATTTTAGATGTGGTTATCAGCATGATTTGAGATTTGTAAAATTTAATGATGGTATTACTCCCTATGGAAAAGGTGTTGAGTTTGGAGATAAAGGAATTTCAGAATCTAAATGGAGAACACAACATTCTTTATTGAGAAATGGTGATGTTTATCCAACACATGGAGTTGGCCCCATTGCTACAATGTGCAACATTAATAGAGGGAATAGATTTGTATCCATGACTTCTCACGCCACTAAAGCAGTTGGTTTACATAAATACATTGTAGATCATGGAGGAGAAGATCACCCTAACGCAAAATTAAAATTTAAACAAGGTGATATTATTACATCTACTATAGAAACTGCGAAGGGAGAAACCATTATTGTTACTCATGATTGCAATTCACCTAGACCATATTCTTTAGGGTTTCGTGTTCAAGGAAGTGAGGGTTTATGGGAAGTTGATGGAAGTAGAATCTATGTTGAAGGTGTCTCAAAACCTCACAGATGGGATGAGGCTAAACCTTGGTTAGAGAAATATGATCATCCTTTATGGAAAAAATATGGAGATTATGCTCAAGGCTCTGGACATGGAGGAATGGATTTCTTTGTTTTAAATGCATTTGTTGAGTCTGCAAAACAGAATATTGCACCACCCCTAGATGTATATGATGCAGCGGCTTGGAGTGCAATTACGCCGCTTTCCGAAGCTTCCATTGAAAATAATGGAGCACCACAAGACTTTCCAGATTTTACGAGAGGTTTGTGGGTAACACGTAAGCCGTACAATTGGATTAAAAATACATATTAAGAATGACTCAAGTAATTAGTAAAGCTCCTGGAAGGATTTGTCTTTTTGGAGATCATCAAGATTATTTGGGACTACCAATTATTGCATGTGCAATCAATAGATTTGTTGAAATTCACGGTATGATAAATGATTCAGAAGAAATTTGCATAGAAATGCCAGATATGAAATCATCTAGAAGTTTTCATATCCATGATCCTTTTGATCATCTTGAAAATGGAGATCATATTGCCTCTGTAGTTCGAGTACTAAGACGCTATGGATGTGTTTTAGATAAAGGGTATACAATTACTATAAAAGGAGATCTACCAATAAACGCTGGACTTTCCAGTTCTTCTGCTGTTGTAGTGGCTTGGATTAGATTTTTATTGAAAACTTTTGGCTGTAATCAAAAGGTTACTGACGAGCTAGTTGCCAAATTTGCCTATGAGGCAGAGGTTGTTGAATATAATTCTCCTGGAGGAAGGATGGATCAATATACAATAGCAATTGGCGATATTATATTTTTGGAAACGGGAGATTCAGCTAAGTATAAAAAGATTGAAAGTTCATTAAGTAGTCTCGTTATTGGTGAATCTGGAATTCCAAAAAACACGATGGGTCTGCTTAGTGATTTAAAAAGAAAAGCACAAAATTCAATTGAATTAGTTCAAGAGTACGATTCGGATTTTAATTTACATTCAGCGGTGCTTAAAGACATAGAAAAGTATTCAGATATCCTTTCTGAAGAATTAAAACCGTTCTTTTATTCCTCAATTAAAAACCATTTAATTACTAAAGAAGCATTAATAGCATTAAATGAAGAAACGTTGAATTACGAAAGAATTGGAGCATTGATGAATGAGCATCATTTTGTATTAAAAAATATTTTAAAGATTACAACTCCAAAAATTGACAATATGATTGAAGCTGCTCTTGAAGCAGGAGCATATGGTGCTAAAATTGTTGGTTCTGGTGGAGGAGGAAGCATTTGTGCCATTTCATCCAAACAAAATAAACAACGAGTAATTGATAATATTTTAGCAGCTGGAGCTAAAGATGCATATGCCGTTTCTGTAACTTCTGGTAAGCAAATTGTAGCATCATGACAAATCATCTAATTATATTAGCAGGAGGGGCTTCGTCAAGGATGAAAAAGCCTTCTTTGTTACAACTTTCAGAAGATCTTATACATCAAGCGAATTCTAGAAGTAAAGCATTGATTTTACTAAATGATCGACCAATGTTAGACTATGTTTTATACAATGCACAGCAAGCAGGGTTTCAAAATATATACATTGTTATAGGAAAAGAAGGGGAGCTTTTTAAAACTTACTATGGTGAGGAGAGAACAGAGAATCAGTTTCATGGATTGTCAATTTCTTATGTTAATCAGCATATTCATGAAGGGCGAATAAAACCATTTGGAACTGCTGATGCCGTATGTCAATCTTTAGAGCAATATCCAGAGTTACAAGAAAATGAATTTGTAGTCTGTAATTGTGATAATTTATACAGTGTAAAAGCTTTTGAAATTTTAAGAAAAAGTAAACATACTAATGCATTTATAAATTATGATAGAGATGCTTTAGAATATTCTCAAGATCGTATAGAAAGGTTTGCATTGACCAAAGTCGATTCAGATAATTACTTACAAGATATTGTAGAGAAACCATCTAAATCTGAAACAGAAAAATATAAAGATAAGGATGGTAAATTTCGAGTAAGTATGAATGTTTTTAAGTTTGACGGAACACTATTTTATCCTTTTTTACAAACCTGCGTCATTCATCCCGTAAGAAATGAAAAAGAATTGCCTTCTGCTTTGTTAGAGATGATTCGTGCTTACCCAACCTCTACAGCAGGAATACCACTTTCAGAACATGTGCCAGATTTAACAGGAAAAGATGATATTCTCATAATGAATGAATATCTTGCACAACATCCTGTTAATTTACATTGGCCAAAAAACTAATTATACTATGATTTCATTATCAAATTTTGATTATACTATTATTTTTTCACTTTTTGCAATTATACTTACAATAGGTATTTACGTTGGAAAAACATCAGGAAAAAACACCAATCAATATTTTCTTTCCGGAAGAAATATGCCTTGGTGGTTATTAGGACTTTCTATGGTAGCCACTACCTTTTCTACTGATACTCCAAATCTGGTTACAGACATAGTTCGCACCAATGGAGTTTCTGGAAACTGGGTTTGGTGGGCATTTTTGGTTACTGGTTTATTAACTGTTTTTGTCTATGCAAAGCTT
The DNA here is from genome assembly GCA_938084555.1 of uncultured Flavobacteriaceae bacterium. GTDB lineage: Bacteria > Bacteroidota > Bacteroidia > Flavobacteriales > Flavobacteriaceae > Polaribacter. The sequence continues at coordinate 15,460 of CALKFR010000093.1, forward strand.
TGGCGAAAATCAGAAGTGAATACTGATATAGAATTTTACGAATTACGATATGGAGGAAAACCTGCTAAATTTCTTCGAAGTTTTAGAGCTGTATATCTAGGAATTATATTTAATGTATTGGCAATGGCTGGGGTAACCTTGGCAGCGATAAAAATTGGACAAGTAATGTTGGGCTTAGATCCAGTAACAACTGTAGTTATTGCTGGATTTATTACTGTTGTCTTTAGTGCTATAGGAGGGTTTAAAGGTGTTGTATATACAGATTTTATCTTGTTTTTTGTTGCTATGGCAGGTGCTTTTGGTGCAGCTTATTACATTGTAGGACTTCCAGAAGTAGGAGGGTTAGAAAATCTTATTACTCATGAAAATGTAAAAAATAAATTAAATATCCTTCCAAGTTTAGACGATACTGAAACATTCATTACTCTTCTTATTATACCTCTTGCTGTTCAATGGTGGAGTTCTTGGTATCCCGGATCAGAGCCAGGTGGGGGTGGATACGTAGCACAACGGATGTTAGCAGCTAAAGATGAAAACCATGCAATTGGAGCTACATTCTTCTATAATATCATGCACTATGCGTTAAGACCTTGGCCATGGATTATAGTTGCATTAGCATCTCTTATTCTATATCCAGATTTAGCTAGTATACAAGAGGCTTTTCCAACGGTTACGGAGGGTAAATTAGGACACGATCTTGCGTATTCGGCTATGCTAACAAAATTACCAAGTGGTTTACTTGGCTTGGTTTTAGCCTCCTTAGCTGCTGCTTATATGAGTACCATTAGTACACATCTAAACTGGGGTGCCTCCTATGTGGTTAATGATTTTTACAAGCAACAAATAAAATCGGATGCCAACGAAAAACATTTGGTGAACATAGGTAGAATTACAACTGTAATTTTAATGATTGCTAGTTCATTAATTGCTTTATCTCTAACAAATGCTTTACAACTCTTTGAAATTATTTTAATGTTTGGTGCAGGTACTGGACTAATTTTTATTCTCAGGTGGTTTTGGTGGCGTATCAATGCATGGACAGAGATTTCAGCGATGATTGCCTCAGGAGTTATTTCTATTTTATTAACATTTACAGCTCAAGGAAATACACTTTTTGATGATGGAGGAGTATTTCCAGGCTATTTAAAATTTCCTTTTGTTGTTGTCTGCTCTTCTCTTATATGGCTGATTGTTACTTATTTAACAGCTCCAGAAAATGACAAGGTATTATTTGCTTTTTATTTAAAAACACAGCCAGGTGGGCCTGGATGGAAAAAGATTATCACAAGGGCAGATAAGGCTAAAATATCAATTATTAAAACTACAGAAAAATGGAGTGTTCCAAACGGAATATTAGCTATGGTTTTAGGATGTATAGTTATTTATTCATCAATGTTTGCCATAGGTAATTATATTTACGGAGAGTATATTATAGCTGTAGTTTTAACTTTTGTAGTTTTAATTTTTTCTTTTTTATTGCTAAAAATATGGAAAAAAATTAAAGGCACTTTATTGTGATAAAAATAGAAATTAATGAATATTTTAATTCATTATTAATTATTGTATTTTTACGACTATTCAAAAAATACTACACATGAAAAAATTTGTTATAACTATTTTATTTTTTAGTTTTTCTATCCAAGGATTTTCTCAATTTTTTAAGGATAATAAAAGTGTAACCAAATATGATGGTTATTTTACATTCTACTATGATGAAAGTAATGACAAACTATTCTTAGAAATTGAAAACCTTGACAAAGAGTTTTTATATGTTAATGCACTTTCAGAAGGAATAGGTTCTAATGACATTGGTCTAGATCGAGGACAACTTGGAAATACTCGTATTGTTAAGTTTATCAAAGCTGGTGATAAATTATTAATGATTCAACCAAATCAATATTACAGGGCAATAACTAACAATATTGAAGAAAAAAAATCTGTTGAACAAGCCTTTGCAAAATCAGTTATTCATGGTTTTAAAATTAAAAAATCTGCACAAGGTAAATATCTTGTTGATGCCAGCTCTTTCTTTATGAGAGATGCACATGGAGTTCAGGGTCGTTTATTATCTAGAAAACAAGGAAGTTACAGTTTAGATACAACCAAAAGTGCTGTAAACTTAGAAAGAACCAAAGCATTTCCTAAAAATGTAGAATTTGACGTAATGCTAACTTTCAAGGGTTCTCCCAAGGGTTCAAATATTAGAAGTGTAACACCTACACCGTCTTTAATAACAGTTAATCAGCATCATTCTTTTATAGAGTTACCAGACAATCAATATAAACCAAGAAAGTTTGACCCTAGATCTGGTGCGAATGCAATTTCCTTTTTAGACTATGCAACTCCTGTAAATGAATCTATAAAAAAAAGATTTATTTACCGTCATCGATTAGAAAAGAAAAACCCAAATGCTGCTAAAAGTGAAGCTGTAGAGCCAATCATTTATTATTTGGACAGAGGAACTCCAGAGCCTGTTCGATCTGCTTTATTGGATGGTGCTAGATGGTGGAATCAAGCATTTGAGTCAATTGGATTTACAAATGCGTTTCAAGTAAAAATGTTGCCGGAAGATGCGGATCTGTTAGATGTTAGATATAATGTGATTCAATGGGTACATAGGTCCACAAGAGGTTGGAGTTATGGAAGTTCTGTTTCAGATCCAAGGACAGGAGAAATTATAAAAGGGCACG
>CALKFR010000094.1 GCA_938084555.1 uncultured Flavobacteriaceae bacterium
CAGGAATATCAAAAAGCTGTTTCTGATTTTGTAACATTTTTTTTAATCAAAATAAGAGAAAGTTTCATTCCCTTTAACTTTTAAAAGAGACTCATATATTAGTTTAATGACATTTTCAACATCATCTCTGTGAACCATTTCAACTGTAGTATGCATATACCTAAGTGGCAAAGAAATTAAGGCAGAGGGAACACCACCATTACTGTAGGCAAAAGCATCAGTATCAGTTCCGGTTGCTCTAGATAGTGCAGATCTTTGAAAAGGAATATTTTTTTCTTCAGCAGTTTTAGTAATTAAATCTCTAAGTTTTTGTTGAACAGCTGGAGCATAGGCTATTACAGGACCCTCACCATTCTTTATATGCCCCTCTTTCTTCTTATCTATCATTGGAGTGGTGGTATCATGAGTAACATCAGTAATTATAGCCATGTTTGGTTTTATGGTATGTGATATCATTTCAGCACCACGTAATCCTATTTCTTCTTGCACAGAATTAGTGATGTAAAGTCCAAACGGAAGCTGTTTTTTATTCTCATGAATTAGTCTAGCAACTTCAGCGATCATAAAACCACCCATTCTATTATCTAAAGCTCTGCAAACAAAATTTGAATTATTTAGTATATGAAACTCATCTGGATAGGTAATTACACACCCTACATGAACACCAAGTTTTTCAACTTCTTCTTTAGTATTACAACCACAGTCAATAAATATATTTTCAGGTTTTGGAGCTTCTTCTTTAGCTCTGTCTCTTGTGTGAATCGCAGGCCAACCAAATACACCTTTTACAATTCCATTCTTGGTGTGAATGTTTACAATTTTACTTGGAGCAATTTGATGATCACTACCTCCATTTCTGATGACATAAATTAAACCATTATCTGAGATGTAATTTACATACCAAGATATTTCATCTGCATGACCCTCAATAACTACTTTGTATTTAGCATCAGGATTAATTACGGCCACTGCTGTTCCATAGGTATCTGTGATAAATTCATCTACATATGGCCTTAAGTAATCCATCCATATTTTTTGCCCTTCCCATTCATAGCCTGTAGGTGCGGCGTTATTTAAGTATTTCTCTAAAAAAGAAATTGATTTTTTATTTAATATTGTTTTGTTACTCATAATATCTTTTCTGTTTTTGTAAAAATAAACCATTTCTTAAACCCTAAAAACAAATAGTAAAACTTATTGTAAAATTTTATGAATAATTTACCATAGAACATATTATTCACTATGAATATAGTTTTGTTAATTGTAATATCTTTACAGCTAAAAAAAACTTTTGAAAAAAATATTTTTTCTTTTACTAATCTTTCCTTTTACCTTAACAGCTCAAAAAAAGGACTCAGCTCCTCTTGATCTTGAAGATTATATTTTGGTAAAAATAGGAGATACTCTAACTATAGATTTAGATGAAATTTTAGTTTTACCAAAACATGTTTTTAACTCCCCAACTGATGCCCGTTATTATTATTGGTTGAGAAGAAAAGTATTTAAGGCATATCCATATGCTAATATCGCATCACAAAGATTAGATACTTTAAATTCTAGATTAAAAAGAATTAAAACCAAAAGAGGGAAAATTAAGTATACCAAGAGAGCACAAAAGTATCTTGAAGGAGAATTTACAGAGCAATTAAAAAAAATGACCCGTACAGAAGGGAGAATTTTAATTAAATTAATTTATAGACAAACTGGAAAAACTGCTTTTAATAATATTAAAACTTTAAGAAGTGGTTGGAAGGCATTCTGGTATAATACCACAGCAAATTTATTTAAACTGTCTCTAAAAAATGAGTATCATCCTGAATCAATAAATGAAGATTATTTGATTGAAGATATTCTTCAAAGGGCTTTTATAGATGAGAGATTGGTGGATCAAAAGTCAAAACTTACTATTGATTTTCCAAAAATAGCAGCTGCTAAAAAAGGTGAAATTGATGTGGAAGAGTATAAATTGATGTTTGCGAAGAATAAAAAGAAGGCAGCTAAAAAAAATAAAAGTTAAAGTGTAGGTTATTAGTTTGTTACCGTTAACATCTGATTATCTCTTAAAATATTCATCAAATTTCTTGTATGTTTTTTTAAATAAGTGGTATCTTTGCGTCCCATTTTGTGGGTATGAGTTAAGGTAACTTACACAGAATTAGTTTTTTGATTTATGGGGTTGCAAAAAGATTTAAAAAAACGTAATTTTTTTCTTGTTGATTAGAAAATAGTTTTTACATTTGCAACCGCTTAGAAAAACAAGCAAAGTTCACAGAGGTTTTGGAAGGCATTTTATTGCGAAAATGTTGTTAGTTCGAGTCTAACATTTCTACAAAATTTTAGGGGTATTATTGGTTGAGAGATTACCGATTTAATATTTCTAGAAGAGTTCATTGACACTATTGAAATTGACAGCGTAAACAAAGAGTAAAGTAACCATGTTTAACTTCGTTAAACAAATTCTTTTGAAACTTATTCATACATATTATTAAAGATATACAATGAAGAGTTTGATCCTGGCTCAGGATGAACGCTAGCGGCAGGCTTAACACATGCAAGTCGAGGGGTAACAGGAGTGCTTGCACTCGCTGACGACCGGCGCACGGGTGCGTAACGCGTATAG
>CALKFR010000095.1 GCA_938084555.1 uncultured Flavobacteriaceae bacterium
TATTCATCGATTAGGTATGTAGCAAGCACAACTAGGAATGCTGTTGGACCAAGTGTATCTGACCCTAGATCTGGAGAAATAATTGAAAGTGATATTGTATGGTACCACAACCATCTTCGTTCCTATAGAAATAGATATTTACTTGAAACAGGAGCCGCAAATCCTTCAGCAAGAACCTTAGATACACCTCAAGAAGAAATTGGTGAAATGATGCGTATGGTAATTTCACATGAGATAGGCCATGCTCTTGGGCTACCACATAATATGGCGGCTAGTTACGCTTATCCTGTAGATTCCCTAAGATCTGGCGAGTTTACACAAAAAAACGGAATAGCTGCAACTATCATGGATTATGCTCGATATAATTATGTTGCACAGCCAGGTGACAAAAACATTCGTTTTATTCGTCAATTAGGACCCTATGACCACTATTCGATCAATTGGGGGTATCGAGTACTTCCAAATATTAAAAAACCTACAGATGAAACTAAAACTTTAGACAGATGGATTTCTGATAAAGGAAACAATCCCATATATAAATTTGGAATTCAAAGAAGAGGAAGTTTTGATCCAGAATCTCAAACAGAAGGTATAGGTAATAATCAAGTAAAAGCAAGTACTTATGGGGTAAAAAACTTAAAAATTGTTGCAAAAAATCTTAAAAATTGGACCTCTGACCTGACAAATAATTATGATGATTTATCAGAATTACATAGAGAATTATTAAGTGTATTTAGCAGATATTCAGGTCATGTAACTGGTATTATAGGTGGTGTTACAGAAAATAATAAAAAACCAGAACAAGACGGTTATATCTACACCAATTCTTCCAGAACATCCCAGAAAGAAGCTATGAAATGGCTACAAAATAATGTTTTTAATAATGTAGAATGGTTGATGCCAAACGAAATTATCAAAAATATTAATCCATCTGGTCATACAGAAGGTATCTTAACATTACAGAATAGGCAACTTTTTAGTCTTTTAAACACTCAGAGATTACAAAGAATGATGGATGCAGAGGTAACACAAGAAAATATGTATAGTACTTTAGACATGTTCAAAGATTTAAGAAACGGCATTTTTTCAGAAATAAAAACAAGCGATAATGTAACAATTTACAGAAGAAATATTCAAAAGTCATTCATAGAAAAAATGTTCACGTTAATAAATACCAAAGAAATTAAAAATTTTGACTTATTTTCTATCATTAGAGGAGAATTAATTGTTTTAAAAAATCAACTAACGAACATAAATAAAAAGAATATTAACTTAATAACTAGATATCATTTCGATGATTGTTTGACAAGAATTAAAAAAATATTAAACCCAAATAAACAACACTAGCAATTAAATATTAAAAAGTATTTATCTATTTAATAATTGATTTTTACAATAATAAGAAATTTATGTAACCACTATGGGGTTGTATTTTTGTGAAAAATTAAAAACCCAGTATGAATAGTATTGATAATCTTAAATGGCGATATGCTGTTAAAAAATTTGATGATCACAAAATTCTAAGTGAACATCAAATTAATATTTTAAAACAAGCCTTTAACTTAACAGCTACCTCTTATGGTTTACAACCTATAAAACTAGTTGTTGTTAAAAATAAAGATATCCAAAAAGAACTTGTTCTACACAGCTGGAATCAACAACAAATCTCTCAAGCTTCTCACCTTCTCGTTATTTGTATAGATACAAAATTAGATGAAACTGACGTAGAAAAATATTTTGAAAGAGTAAAAGAAATTAGAAATACACCTGATGAAATTATAAATTCTTATAAACAATATCTTAAAACTACCATTACAGGAAAAACTAAAGAAGATTTACTTTCTTGGGGTAAAAATCAAGCCTACCTGGCATTAGGAAATCTATTAACTGTTTGTGCAAACGAAAAAATAGATTCCTGTCCAATGGAAGGTTTTATTCCAGAGAAGTATGATGAAATTCTAAGTCTAAAAGAAAAAAATCTTACATCTGTACTAGTATTACCTGTTGGGTTTAGAGCTGAAGATGATATTATGACCCATCAAAAGAAAGTAAGAAAAAACATTGAAGATATTGTTATAGATATTCAATAATACAGCCCTTGTTTTAATTACATTTACACAAATTATTTTACTTCACCTATGGAATCTCCAATAAGAAAATTACAACCTGTTAGTATTTGGAATCATTTTTCTGACTTAAATGCAGTACCTCGCCCTTCAAAAAAAGAAGAACGAATTATTGAGTTTATGGTAAATTTTGGAAAAAATCTCATGTTAGAGACTATTGTTGATGAAATTGGAAATGTTATCATAAAAAAACCTGCAACCAAAGGCTTTGAAAATAAAAAAACCGTAGTGATGCAAAGCCATCTTGACATGGTTCATCAAAAAAATTCTGAAACCGTTTTTGATTTTGAAACTCAAGGAATAAATATGTTCATAGATGGAGATTGGGTTACCGCAGACGGAACTACGCTAGGAGCAGATAATGGATTAGGAGTAGCAGCTATAATGGCAGTGCTCTCATCTAACACCATTGAACATCCAACTATTGAAGCACTTTTTACTATCGATGAAGAAACCGGAATGACTGGTGCTATGGGATTAAAGGGAGGGGTTTTATCAGGTGAAATTCTATTAAATTTAGATACAGAAGAAGACGATGAAATAGATGTGGGTTGTGCTGGAGGTATTGATGTTACTGCTAAAAGAAGTTATCAAGAAGAAACAACACCTACAGAAACATTAGCTTTTAAAATAGCTATTAAAGGATTACAAGGAGGACATTCTGGGATGGATATTCATAAAGGTTTAGGAAATGCTAATAAAATTATGAATAGGTTACTCTACCATGGTACAGAATGTGTTGGCTTGAGGATTTCAAATATAGATGGAGGTAGTTTAAGGAATGCCATACCTAGAGAAAGTTTTTCAATAATTGTAATAGATGAAACTGAGAAAGAACGCTTTTTGTTAAAAATGAAAAACTTGATTGGATTAATTAAGGAAGAATTTAAAACTATAGAACCAAATCTAACAATAGACATAACTAACTCAAAAGTTCCACTCAAAGTAATGGATTTAGATATACAAAAGGTTTTTTTAAAATCTATATACTCTGCATTAAATGGAGTTTACAGAATGAGTCCAGATATTCCTAATTTGGTGGAAACTTCAAATAATATAGCAAAAATAACAGTTAGTGATGGCAAAATTAATATCGCCTGCTTAACAAGATCCTCCTCTGAATCTTCAAAAAATGATTTAGTAAATGCATTAACATCATGTTTCGAATTGGCTGGCTTTAACGTAGAACTATCAGGATCATATCCCGGTTGGCAACCAAATGTAGATTCAGAAATATTGGAAGTTTTAACTAAATTATATGAGAATTTATTTAATGAAAAAGCTAAAGTGGAAGCCTGTCACGCTGGATTAGAATGTGGTATTTTGGGTCAAAATTACCCATTAATGGATATGATTTCATTTGGTCCAACCATTAAAGGAGCTCACTCACCAGATGAAAGAGTTAGTATAACATCAGTTCAAAAATTTTGGAAATTTTTACTTCAAATATTAAAAAATATTCCTGAAAGAAACTCATAATTTTGTACGCTTTATTCTTTAAATTGTAGTTAAAAACTTACATTAAAAATTGTTTAAAAACTTTAATAAAAACAATTTAAACTCTTATTTCACAAAGCTTTAACAAAATTAAAGTTTGTTAACATCTATTCTTTCTAAAAATACTATTTAATTGTAAATTTACTGATGAAATTAAAAATTTTTAATGGGTAAAATTATTGCAATAGCAAATCAGAAAGGTGGAGTCGGTAAAACAACTACATCTATAAATCTAGCTGCATCACTTGGAGTATTGGAAAAAAAAGTTTTATTAATAGATGCAGATCCTCAAGCAAATGCCTCCTCTGGTTTGGGTATAGACATAGAAGCTATTAAATTAGGAAGCTATCAAGTATTAGAGCATACTTGCTCTGCTATAGACGCCATATTAAAAACTTCTTCTCCAAATCTAGACATTATTGCTTCACATATAGATTTAGTAGCTATAGAGATTGAACTCGTAGATAAAGAAAAAAGAGAATACATGTTAAAAGAATCTCTTGAAAAAATTAGAAATGATTATGATTACATTATTATAGATTGTGCTCCTTCACTAGGTTTAATAACCTTAAATTCTTTAGTTGCTGCAGATTCTGTAATCATCCCCATACAATGTGAATATTTTGCCTTAGAAGGTTTAGGTAAATTACTAAATACCATTAAGAGTGTTCAACAAATTCATAATAAAGACTTAGATATTGAAGGGCTTCTGTTAACTATGTTCGATTCTCGTTTGAGGTTATCTAACCAAGTAGTAGATGAAGTGCAAAAACATTTTAGCACTATGGTTTTTGATACCATAATAAGAAGAAATACACGACTGGGAGAAGCACCTAGTTATGGGGAAAGTATTATAGCATATGATGCCACAAGTAAAGGTGCTGTAAATTACTTAAATTTGGCTAATGAACTTTTAAAAAAGAATCAATATTATGGCAAAAGCCACTAAAAAACAGGTACTGGGCAGAGGTTTATCTGTATTATTAAAAGATACATCAACAGATGATATAGATAACAAATTAGTTGTTGGTAATATTATTGAGATTGAACTTGAAGATATAGAGGTAAACCCATACCAACCTCGAACTTATTTTGATGAAGATTCACTTCGTGAATTAGCCAGTTCAATAAAAGAATTGGGGGTTATTCAACCAATTACCGTAAGAAAAATTGGAGAAAATTTTCAATTAGTATCAGGTGAACGTCGTTTCAGAGCCTCTAAATTAATTGGAAATAAAAGTATCCCAGCATATATTAGAACTGCAAACGATCAGGAAATGCTTGAAATGGCATTAGTGGAAAACATTCAACGTAAAAATCTTGATCCTATAGAAGTGGCACTGTCCTATCAAAGACTTATAGATGAGATTCAATTAACACAGGAGGAGCTTAGTGTGAGAGTAGGAAAAAAAAGATCCACAGTTACGAATTACCTGCGTTTATTAAAATTAGATCCTATTTTACAAACCGGAATTAGAGATGGTTTTATTTCTATGGGACATGGGAGAGCTTTAATTAATGTTACAAATATTTCAGATCAACTGAATATTTATGAAAAAATACTTTTAAACAAATTATCTGTTAGACAAACGGAAGATTTGGTGAAAAGTTTAAAAATTGACAAAAGACTTCCAGATGAAATAAAAAAACAACTACCTAAATACATAAAAAATAGTTTATCAGAAATCAATTCTTATTTAGGTCATAAGGTTAAAGTAACAGTTAACGAGAAAGGAAAAGGAAAAATATCTATTCCTTTTCATTCTAGAGAAGATTTTGAAAGAATTAAAAACTTGTTAAAATAAGTGTTTGCAAAAAACTTCATATTAATAATTGCCTTTCTTTTACCTATTTACTGTTTCGGTCAAAAAGATACCATAAATATTGTAGCAAAAGAGAAAAAAGTTAATTCTAACAAGATTTACAACCCTTTATCTCCATCAAAGGCAGCATTTTTTTCTGCTGTTTTTCCCGGAGGAGGACAAGCTTACAATAAAAAGTATTGGAAAATTCCCCTAGCATGGGCAGCGGTGGGTATTCCTACTTATTTTTATCTTAATAACAATAGTGAATACAAAAGATATAGAAAAGCATATAAATTAAGAAAAAGTGGCTTAGAGGATGAATTTACATTAGATGATGGTACTGAACTTATCTCATTAACTGGATTAGAAAGAGCCCAAAAAACGTTAAGAGGTAACAGAGATTTATCATTACTTGTTGTACTACTAGGATATGCACTTCAGATTGTAGAGGCAAGTGTAAATGCCCATTTATTACAATTTGATGCAAGTGATAATATTACAATAAACCCAAAAATAATAAGTAATCCAATTAATATAGAACCACCATCTGTAGGATTAAGTCTTAAGTATTCTTTTTAAGTATATTTATAAAGAAATTATAAACTAAAACAAATGAAAATTGCACTCTTTGGATATGGGAAAATGGGAAAAGAAATTGAGAGAATCGCTTTAGAGAGAGGTCATGAAATAGTTTTAAAAGTCATAGGAAATGAAGAATATGATATTTCTGAGGCAGATATAGGAATTGATTTTAGTGTCCCAAATGCAGCACTAAAAAATATTGTTAGTTGCTTTAAAAATAATATCCCTGCAATTTCTGGTACTACAGGATGGTTAGATGACTTTGAAAAAGCAATCACTGTATGTAAAGAAAATAATGGAAGTTTTATTTATGCCTCTAATTTTAGTATTGGAGTAAATCTATTTTTTGAACTAAATAAGAGCCTAGCCAAAATGATGAGTTTTCAAAAACAGTATTCTTTAAGTGTTGAAGAAATTCATCACACACAAAAATTAGACGCCCCAAGTGGAACAGCGATTTCCATAGCAGAGGAAATTATTAAAAACTCTGATAAAACTAACTGGAAATTAATTGAAAATAATACTAACAAAGAGTCTGAATTGGTTCCCATAACATCAAAAAGAATTTTAGACACGCCAGGAACACATATAGTTTCCTATGAATCTGAGATAGATTCTATTGAAATTAAGCATATTGCAAATAATAGAAAAGGATTTGCTTTAGGTGCTATAATTGCTGCAGAATGGTTAATCAAAAAAAAAGGTATATATACAATGAAAGATGTGTTAAACATAGGTTAAAAAATGTAACTATTTCTTTTATTTGTAACTAATGATTAAATAAAAAAATAAAACATATGACTATTATTGAATGGTTAATTTTTTTTCTAGTAGTTCAAGTAATTCATTTTGCAGGAACTTGGAAATTATATATAAGAGCAAATAGGAAGGCTTGGGAAGCTGCAATTCCAGTGTATAATGCAGTTGTTTTAATGCGTATTATAAAAAGACCTAGGTGGTGGGTAGTTTTATTATTTATTCCTGTAATAAATCAACTAATGTTTCCTATATTATGGATAGAAACTGCAAGAAGTTTTGGTTTTAATAAAAGAAAAGACACTTTTTTAATTCTGATTACCCTTGGTTTTTATCTTTTTTACATAAATTATGCAACAAATTCTGCACACAAATTAAATAGAAGTTTAAATCCTAGAACTGGCCTAGGAGAATGGGTAAGCTCTATTGCTTTTGCTATTATTGCTGCTACTCTAGTTCATACCTATGTTATGCAGCCCTATACCATACCTACCTCTTCGCTTGAGAAAACATTGTTGGTTGGTGATTACCTATTTGTAAGTAAATTTCATTACGGTGCGAGGGTGCCAACAACTACTATTGCTACTCCAATGCTTCATGATAGTTTACCAACTTCTTTCTTAAGTGGAAAAAACATTAAATCATATGTAAACAAACCTCTTTTACCCTATTTAAGGATACCTGGTTTTCAAAAAATAAAAAGAAATGATATTGTTGTTTTTAATTGGCCTGTAGACACCTTAGTTCATTGGATGGACCCCAGTAAAGGAGCTGACTTTAAACCTCTTGATAAAAAAACTAATTATGTAAAAAGGTGTGTTGGAATTGCGGGTGACACCCTCGAAGTAAGGGATGGATATGTATATATTAATGGAAAACAAAATATATTACCAGACAGAGCGAAACTTCAATTTTACAACAAAGTATACTCTAGCAAAGGCTTATCAACACAAAAACTTCTAAGATATACCAATAAAGAGTTTGAAAGAAAGTTTATCATCAACTTTAATAGTCAAAATCAATTTGATAAAGTGATGAATTTCGCAACTGATAATCCTGAAAAAATAAAAGATAATCAATTCAAAATTACCACTTCAGAAGGAGGAATTCCACAATGGATAATTAATAATTACAAGTTAGACATAAGAGAGATTAGTACTAATTCGAGAAAAGCTAATATTACTGATGAAATAGCAGCTAAACTGAGAAAAGATTCTGAGGTAGATAGTGTAATTAAAGTAATAAAGCCTAAAGGAGTTAAAGGAAATTATATGTTTCCTGAAATTTCCAATTTATCTTGGAATAACGACAACTATGGACCTATATATATTCCAAAAAAAGGGGCAACCATAGAACTTAATACTAATACCTTGCCTTTTTATAAAAGAGTAATAAGAGAATATGAGAATAATCAGCTAGATGTAATTGGTGATTATATTTTTATAAATGGTAAAAAGGCTACAACATATACTTTTAAACAGGATTATTATTGGATGATGGGTGATAATAGACAAAACTCACTAGATGCAAGGAGTTGGGGTTATGTTCCCTTCGACCATGTAGTTGGTAAACCTGTTCTGATATGGTTTAGCATTGAAAATGGTAAAATTCGATGGGAAAGATTATTTACAACTGTTGGAGGAAGTGGAAAACCTGTTTCTTACCTATTCTATTTTTTAATTGCTTTAATTGGATATTTTGGATATTCATTTGTAAGAAAAAATAGAAAAAAAGGGTCATAATGGCACTTTTCACTCCTACATATTTCTCACCAATTGCTCAATATATATCTATTGTAAATTCAAATTCTATAACTTTCGAAGTTGAAGAGAACTATCAGAAACAAAGCTATAGAAATAGATGCTATATTTTTGGTGCCAATGGAAAACAACTATTAAATATTCCCATTTCACACACTAATAAAACTTCAGATAAATTAAAAATGAGGGATGTTTTAATTGAAAATTCTAGCTGGCAAAGACAGCATTATAAGTCTTTAACAACTGCATACAACCACTCCCCTTTTTTTGAGTTTTATAAAGATGACTTACAATTTATTTTTACAAAAAAATATAAATATCTTTTAGATGTTAATATAGATTCTTTTCAATTCATCAATAATGCTCTTGATCTATCTAAAAAATATAGTATTTCAAAAATATATAATGAAAACCCTATAAATGATTTTAGATACCTTGCTGCTGTTAAAAATGACGACCAAACTAAATATATTTCCTACATACAAATGTTCGAAGATAAAAATGGTTTTTTAAAGAACTTATCCATACTAGATTTATTATTTATGGAAGGGCCAAATTCGATTAATTTTTTAAAAAAATTATAATTTGACTAAATAACACCTCAACAAAATAGAATTAAACCACTAATAATCAATTTATTAATTTATTTATCATAGAAATAAATTAAATAAAAATAATATATAGATATTCAATTTTTATCTCTACTTTTGTTAAGTCCCTTTGAAAAAATATTAAACATTAATACGTTTTAAAATGGATGCACTTTTACAAAATATTAGAAAAATATATCCTATTTCTAAAAACTCCTCTGAACGTTTAAAAAAACTCTTCAAACATAAAAAGTTCAAGAAAAATGAACCTTTAAGTTTAAAAAATCATATTTCAACAAAATTTTATATTGTTAAATCTGGTATTCTAAGATCATTTATTACAGATGATAAAGGAAAGGAATATATAAAATTTATATACACCAAAAACTCTGTTGTTGGAGCTTTTAGCTCATTAATAAGAAAGAAAGAGAAAAATGTTATTATAGATTGTCTAACAGATTGTGATTTAATTGAAGTTGATTTTGCTGAATTTAAAAATTTAGCAAAATCAAATCAAGAGATTCTTCAATTGTATAATAATTTATTAGAAATACTTTTTATCAAGTTAGAGAATAGGTTTTATGAACTATCGTCACTTAATGCAACTGAACTTTATTTAAAGTTTAAAAAAGATAATCCTGGTATAGAAAATTTAATACCCTTATATCATATTGCTTCTTATTTAAATATTACCCCGGTTCAATTGAGTAGAATTAGAAAACATTTATACAAAACTAAATAACTTTCCTCCTTTGAAGTCAAATGAATTGTATTTTTGAAATATAATATATTCATCAATTTGATATATTAATTTATAATTTACAATCAACTAAGATGACATTTAAGTTTTTCATCCATTACGGATTCCATTTCCTGATTCCACTAGCAATTGCGGTGTTTTTTTTCAAAAAAAAGTGGATAAAAGTATATTTGATTTTTATTGGAACTATGTTTATAGATTTAGATCATTTATTCGCCAATCCAATTTTTGATGCTGGTAGGTGTAGTATCAATTTTCATCCTTTACATACTTATTATGCAGCCGGAGCATATATTCTTATGGTCATTCCAAAAAAAAGTAGAATTTTGGCAATAGCATTGCTACTTCACTTGTTTACAGATTGTTTGGATTGCTATCTCTAAAATTTAATGATACTATAAATCAATTTATTGATATCTGAAGAAAGTTTTAATTTTAAGACCAACACCATATACAACATAAATACTAGCAATGACTTTAGTAAAATATTGATTATCGGATGAAAACCAAAGTTCCAGAAATAAAAACTAAAAAAGAATAATATTATAAGAACTAATAATTGAGCTGTTTTCAATGAGTATGGTATCATATCAAACTTATATTTCACAAACCAGAGTTTAATTCCGTTAAAAAATAAAATTACCAGAAGTGTTGATATTGCTGCTCCGTTTGTACTATATAAATCAATTAACCAGTCATTCATAAAGGCAACGGAAAATGCCATTCCTAAACCTAATGGTAACAAAACTTTATAATATTTAGAATTTAAAATTATCTCACCATTAATTCCTAAAAACATTTTAAATAGTTTTGCTCCAGAAATCATTAACACTACCCATGAACCTCCAGAGTACTTTAAGGGTAATAATTTAAATAATTCGTTAATATTTAAATTGACTAGTAAAAAAAGTAATCCTCCTACCAATAATAAATTAATGGAGCTTTGCTTATATAATTTATGTACTTCTCCAAAATTATTGTCATTAATAGCTTTTGATGTCAATGGTTGTAAAATTTGAAGCATCGCTCTCCCCGGAGCTTCAATAGCAGATCCGATAAATACGGCAACTGTATAATATGCAGCCAAGGCAATTTCTTCTTTTGCCGGAATCATTACCTTGTCAATATCTAAAAGTATGGCACCAGCACTACCAGCTAAAATGATATATAAAGAGTATCTGAATATTTCTTTATAATTTTCTGGTAGCGAAAATGAAAATTTAGGCAAATACAATTTAAATGCATAAAGCATCATGATAAGCATTCTCAGAAAATAAGCAGCTGTCAGGTAATAGATAAATTCTTTCTCTGTTATAAATTGAAAATAGACTGAAAATAATAAGATCATAACAACCAATCTATTATACATTTCCTTAATGAAATTACCAAAAACAGATCTAAATTGAACCTTAGACCAAGCATAAAAAACTTCAAAATAGGCTGTAGCTAAAGCAACTAGATAAATTACAAAAGTATATTCTTTAATTATTGGGTTTTTTAGGGATAAAAGTGCACTAATTTGTTCATAAAATACTGACCCTAAAAAACCTAATGGGATAGCGATTAACAGGGGTAAAAACATTGCTAAGCTCAAAAACTTATCTCTTTCGAGTTTAGACTCATAAGAAGAGTAAAATTTTACTATAGTGTATTGAACTCCAAATGCAGTTAAAGGCATTAATAAATTTGAAGCTGACAATAAAAATGTAACTAAGCCGTAGTAATCTTCATTTAAAAAACGAGTGTAAAGAAATAACGTGTTGATACCTCCAACTGCAAAAGCTAAGTAAACGATAAGTGTATTTTTAAAAGACTGATTTAGTACAATTCCCAAAGTCTACTGAATTAGTTTATAAATTGATTGATAGATTTTTTCTCCAACTAAATCACCATAAAGTTGAGCAGAAAAATCTTGATTAGAACTTAGATACTCTTTAAACGTATTAATGATGTTTTCAGTATCGCTACCAACAATTTTTGCAAATCTGTTTTCAACCAGTTCTACCCATTCTGTTTCATCCCTAGTAATAATGCAATGTTTTTTATTGAAAAAAGCTTCTTTTTGTAATCCACCGCTATCCGTAACAACCATAGTGCAATTTTTCAATAACTCTAACATTGAATAGTAACCAACAGGTTCTATAATATTAATTTTTGGTTCTATGGAATGTTTCATTAAAATTGCTTTTGTTCTGGGATGTATTGGAAAAAGAACTGGATGAGTTTTGTGAATTTCTTCTAACCCTAAAAGGATTGTCTTTAGTTTATTTACATCATCTGTATTTTCTTGGCGGTGAATTGTAGCCAAAACAAAACAACTATTTTTTAATTCATGGTCTTTAATAATCGTAGATTTTTCAGCTGAAAACTGACTATAATAGTCAACAGCATCTTTCATAATATCCCCATGTTTTTCAATATGAATGGATAATTTATGAAACCCCTCTCTTTCTAAATTATCTAAAGCAGCTTGAGTAGGACAAATTAACAAATCTGAAATTCTATCGGTAAGTATGCGATTGATTTCTTCTGGCATTTTCATATTAAATGAGCGAAGACCAGCTTCAATGTGAACTACTTTAATTTGCATTTTTTTTGCAGCTAGTGCTCCTGCTATGGTAGAATTAGTATCACCATATACAACTACCACATCAGGTACTTCTTCAATCAAAACTTTTTCAATTTCTAAAAGCATTAAACCTGTCATTGCTCCATGACTCCTGCTACTAATTTCAAGATTGTATTTAGGCTTAGGAATCATCATTTCATCAAAAAAAATATCGCTCATATTTACATCAAAATGCTGACCAGTGTGAACAATAACCTCTTCAATATTATTGTGCTTCTTAATTATTCTACTTAAAACTGCAGCTTTTACAAACTGAGGTCTAGCCCCTAATATCGTTACAATTTTCTTCATAGATTTATATGCTTCTTACTAAATGAGCTAATTTTCTTGTCAATTCTCTCCTATGATACTGCTCAATATTTTTTGAATTTACAATTAATTTATTTTTTTCGTATTCTTTGTAAAGCTCTAAAATATGTTGTTTTAATTTCTGCTCGTTTTCAAATCCAAAAATGCTTCCCGAATTTGTATTCTTTAAAATTTCTGCGGCATCACCATCCTCAGGCCCAATAGCTAAGATAGGACGTTTTGCTTGTAAATATTCAAATATTTTTCCAGTTATTATTCCTCGAGCGCTTGGAACATTATTAATACAAAGTAATAATACTTGGGTCTCTAATTGATATTTTCTCACTTCAGCATAACTTACATAATCAACAACCTCTATAATTCCACTATCAAAAGTGTTTAAATCATGGGTAACCTCTTTGGAAATTTTCCCAATCAATCGTATTTTTAAATTATTTTTAAATTTTGAATTTTCATAACAGATTTCTTTCAATATTTTCCACAATACAGATGGGTTTCTATCTGCATTCATCATTCCAACATGCGTAATTGAAAAAAAAACATCAAGATGTGAACCCTCTTTGTTTTCAGATGTATCAAATCCGTTTGAAATTGTTACTACCTTTTCAGTTTCCTTCAAATATTTATCTCTCATTGTATTTCCAACAACAATAACACTGTCTGAATTCCTTAGAACCTCTCTTTCTAACTGATGATGCTTCTTCTTTGCTTTTGTATTAAGTGGCATTTGGTGGAAGTAATCTATTTCAGTCCATGGATCTCTAAAATCTGAGATCCACTTAATATTTAATTTCTTTTTCAAATGCAAACCTATTAAATGTAGACTGTGAGGAGGGCCAGTTGTAATTATTACATCTACATGATTCTTTTCTAAATATTTACTTAAAAATCGTAGGGAAGGCTTTATCCAAAACTTTCTAGCATCTGGAATAAAGTAATTGGCTCGGATGTATTGTATTGTCTTTCCTATAAAATTTGGATTTGGATTTAAAAAACCAGCACTTTCTTTATTTGTTTTATTTCCAAAAGCTGTCAAAATTGAATTAGGTTCAAATATTGGTTGCCTTAGGGTTTCAATAGAATTGGGAATTTCATTGATTAAACTTTTATCATGAATTGCATACCTTGGGTTGTCTACAGTATAAATAATTGGCTCAATATCAAAATCTCTAAGATATTTCACAAACTTTAACCATCGTTGAACTCCAGAACCTCCAGCAGGTGGCCAATAATAAGTGATAATTAAAACTTTCTTTTTAGAATTCATCATATAATTTCACTAAGGCTTTGGAGGTAAGTTCCCAGGAGAATTCATTCTCTATAAATTCTTTACCATTATCGCCTAATTCTTGAGATTTCTCTTTATTTTCAAACAATTCTAATACTTTAGACTGAAAATCTTCTTCATTATTTTGTTCATGTACGAGACCACTATTTATGCTTTCAACTAATTCTTTTTGAGCAGTTGCATTACTAACTAATATAGGCTTACCAAAACTCATATACTGAAAAATCTTATTCGCATATGCCACATCATGTTGAATACTTCTATACAGAGGCGATATACATACATTACTTGCAAGTATATATGATGGAAATAAAGAAACGTCTTTCCATCCTTCAAAATCTACATAAGATTCTAAATTTAATCTTTTTACCTCTTCAATTAAAATATTATCTGTCGTATTTCTTCCTACTATCACTAATTTAAAGTTTGTGATATCTTTAGATAATGTTTTAGAGGCTCTTATGGCAGTTAGTAAACCTCGTCTTATATGGGTATCACCCAAATAAAGTACAACAAATTTATTGAAATATTTATTTTTAATTTCTTCAGAATAAACAGCATTCTTATAGAAAGACTCCCTAACAGTATTTGGAACTAAAACCATTTTTTTAGGATCTAAATTATTAGCCTCAATTAAATCTTTAGCAAAGTTAGGAGAAACTGTTATAATTTTATCAGACTTAAGAATGAACTCTTTTTCTTTCATTTTCCATCTTTTTGGAGAAATAATATACTTTCCTGGAAATGTATGTAAGTGTGGATAGAACTTCATGTTTTCAGGAATATTATCATGCAGATCTAAAACTATTTTTAATTGATACTTTTTATTCGATGAAAACACAGCATTAGCTATCCTTATATCATGAATGTGTAAGGTTTCTATAGAGTTTTTTTTAATAAAATCACTTATTTTTGATTTCATAATCATTCTATAAAGAAAAAAATCACAGGAGAGAGCAGAGAGTTTATAAATT
Source organism: uncultured Flavobacteriaceae bacterium (assembly GCA_938084555.1). GTDB lineage: Bacteria > Bacteroidota > Bacteroidia > Flavobacteriales > Flavobacteriaceae > Polaribacter. Next base: position 15,077 of record CALKFR010000095.1, read on the forward strand.
AATTTATTAGACTTATATCTTCTGATTTGAATACCATTAATATTTTCATGTAATTTTTGATTTCCATAAGTGAGACAAAATAAAAAAACATCATGGCCAGAATTAATTAATGTAATTGCTTCGTTCTCTACCCTTGGATCAGGAGGAAAAACATCATCTAAAATCATTCCAATTTTCATAATCTAACTACCTTTGGGCATACACAATATAATATCTTGGAGTAATTGTTCTTAAAATTGGGCGAAATCCAATTTTATTAATTGGGCTTGTCCATTTTTGTGTTTCAATAATTTTCCAACTAGATTTCTCCAATAACCAGTCAAATTGCCAATCTTCAAACTCATGATAGTGTCTATCCCATAAATCTGTTTTACTTCGATATGCTTTGGCAAACCATAAATTAAGAGGAACAGAGGCTATTAGTTTAGTAGACGTTATTTTACTTAAAACGTTAAATGGTGCAATTAAATGTTCAAAAATTTCAAAAGCTGTTACGGCGTCTACATTATACTTCTTGACTATTTCTGGTAATATATCTAAATCCTCTCCGTTTGTATTAAATACGGTATATCCATTTTGCTCCATTATTTCGGTAAATGGATTTTTGACACCTAGGTCTAAAATAGTTGCAGGAGCAGGAAGTACTTTTTGTAAAAACCGTAAGGTTAAATTGTATCTTCTTTGATGATGTTTAGGAAACATAAATATATCGTATCTATTATCAAAAGTAAACTATTGAGTTGATTTCTTATGGTCATAGAGGAACCAAGCTAATGGTATTAATAATAAAAGTACGTAAGACATTAAAGAAATAGCACTTCCTGTTTGAATTACTTTTGGTTCAAATTTAAATTCTATGCGATGATTTCCTGCAGGAATCTCTAAACCTCTCAATACATAATTAACATTCAAATGAGGTTTAAGTTCACCATCTATATACGCATTCCAACCCTCCTTGTAATATATCTCTGAAAATACTGCAAATTCATTTTGATTTGAAAAAGACTCATAGCTAAGTGCATTTAACGAATATTTTGTAAGTTTTATGGTTGCTAAACTATCTACATCATATTTTTTTGAATCTTCAAAGCCATAAGGATTATGGTCTTTAAGTATGGCAACTTTTTTAGTATTTAAACTATCCAAAGCTTTTATTTCTTCATTTGCAGTTTGTACGTATTTAATTTCATTCACAAACCATGCATTTCCATTTGCATCAGGATTTTGCTGTGCTTCCTCTTTACCATTGTCTGCAGGAATAATAAAATACTTAACATTTAGCATATTAAAAATCTGCATATTTTGTTTTCTTAGTTGAAATTCAATTAAATCTTGATATCTGCCCATTTTCGCGGCATGATAGCCCCCTATTGATTTGTGAAAATATGAAGTTCGTGCGTCTTGGAATGGATCTCCTGCAAAATTTGCAACTCTGTAATGGGTTTTATCTTTCAAAATTTGAAGATCAGCATTACTTGCAGTAAAAGGTTTATCAATTTTTCTAGCCTGTTTAAAATCATCTTCATTAATATACCTTAAATTCACCTGAACTAAATCAAATAAAATTAGTAATGTAAATCCAATTATTGCTTTGGTTTTATTAAGCTGTTGTTTTGAGAATAACCAAAGAATTCCAAAACTTAAACTAACTAAGGCTAAAGATCTAAAGCTATCTGAATACAAAATAGATTGTCTATCAGCTTTTACAGCATCCAGCAAACCTTCATATTGAGCATAACTAGCATCTCTTAATCCTTCAAATGGCGAAAAAGCAACTGCATAAAATAATCCTATAAAAATTAATCCGCCGGTTACATAGAAGGCTTTTTTTAAAGCTTCGTGTTTCTGTTCTTTTAATGTTTTTGATGAGAAAAATTCTTTAATTGCTAAAATTCCTAGTAAGGGAATACAAAATTCTGCAATTACTTGAAAAGAAGAAACAGCTCTAAACTTATTATATAATGGAACATAGTCAATAAAAAAGTTTGTTAAAACCTCAAAGTTTCTTCCCCAACTCATTGCTATTGAAAAAACGGTAGTGGTCAGTAACCAATATTTAAATTTACCTTTAACTAAAAATACCCCTAGAAAGAAGAGAAAAATAATAACCGCACCAACATAAGCAGGAGCTTCAACTATTAATTGATCTCCCCAATAGGTATATACTTGTTTGGTAAAACTCTCTGCTTGTCTTGGACCAGCTATTGAAGAAACATGTTTATAGGTACTTGAGTTTTTGCTTAAACGCTCCACAGTACCACCCCCCATATATCTTGGTACTAACAAGTTAAATGTTTCAGAAATCCCGTAACTAAATTGAGTGATATAATCTTTTGACAACCCTGAGGTTACCTCTTTCAATGTTCCATCAGAATTAATGGTTAGTGAGGTATTTCCTCTGGTACTAACTTCTGAATATTCTTTAGTAGCCATTAGTCTTGTTGAATTAACTCCAACGGCTAATAACATAGCGCAAATTATAAGTAAAGATTGAGTTGTAAACTGAGTGATTTTCTTATTTTTAATGGCTTCTATTAACTCAATAACCCCGAGGATAAAAATAGCATAAAGTAAATAATAAGTCATTTGAGGATGGTTTGCTTTAATTTCTAAAGCAGTTGCTATACCTGTTAATGTAAAACCCAGTAAATATTTTTTCTTAAAAATCCAAATAACACCCGCAATAACTAAAGGCATATAAGCAATGGCATGGGCTTTTGCATTATGCCCTGCACCAAAAATGATCATGAGGTATGTAGAAAAACCAAAGGCTAATGAGCCCATAATGGCTAATTTCCAATCTACTTTAAAAGCAAGTAACATGATATAAAAACCTAGAAAATATAGAAATAAATAATCTGCAGGTCTTGGAAGAAAACGAATTAATTCATCTAAATGTTTCAGGTAATCATGTGGAAAATAAGTTCCAATTTGATATGTAGGCATACCACTAAAAGCACTTTCTGCCCAATAGGGTTCAATACCGGTTGCCATTCTGAAATCATTTACTTCTTTAGCCATTCCGATATGCTGAGTGATATCGGATTGAGATAACTTTTTCCCTTTAAATACAGGATGGAAGTATAATAATGCAGCAATTATGAAAACTAATAATGAAACTAAATGAGTTGAAAAAAATTTTAAATTCATATTAATCAATTTCTTCAAAATCTACATATTCTCCAACAGAATTATTCCCTTGAGTTTTAGAGTTTGGTTTTTTATCTATAATAGTTTCACCTTCTTTGGTTGATGAATTTTGGGTTTGTTTATAATTTCGTTGAGCTTTTTCTTGCATATTACCAACTACTTTTTTTAATAAAATAGGTGCAAATATTCTCGCTAGAAAACGAAAACTATAATATACAATTAAAAAAATAAGAATAGTTCTTAATAAACCCATATCATCTGCTTGTTGTATGTTAATTATAAATTAATCTCAAAAATAACAATTTGAACATAAATGTTACGTTAATAGAATACAAAAATTTAACATCATTAAATAGTATTAATGCATTTGATGAATCTAATTTTTAGAGTATGTTTGTGTGAAACCAAAAAAATATTTTTTTGAGATTAAATGATTTTATAGCTAAACTTAGAGTATTTTTAGTGCTTTGTATGTTATTTTTAACATATAACGCTCTAGCTCAGTATACTAATGTAATCAATTCAAATAGACCTGGACTCTCAGAATCTCCCTATTCAGTTGGAACTGGAGTATACCAATTAGAAACTAGTATATTTTACAGAGAAACTAACAAACACCCTACTTTCTATAGACCTCAATCCTATGGGGTAGATTTCTTATTGAGATCTAGTTTTTTAAATGAAAAATTAGAATTTAATGTAAATTTAGCATATCAAAACCAGGAAATTGGTTTTCAAAATATTTTTAATTCAAGCTATCGCAAAACAGGAATTAGCAAGTTAGTTATTGCAGCAAAATATTTAGTCTATGAAAAAAAATATGAGGACAAGTCAAAAGAAATAAGAAGTTGGGTTGCAAGAAATAGTTTTGATTGGAAAAGACTGGTCCCTTCAGTTGCAATATATGCTGGAGCTAACACAGGTATTCCTGAAAATATTTACAAAGCAAATAATTTTTCTCCAAAGGTTGGAATTCTTCTTCAAAACGATCTTAGTGATAATTTTAATATTATTACTAATATGTTTTATGATAGGATTGGCACAGATTTACCTGAATTGTCATACATTATCACAGCTACCTACAATTATAGACCTAGATGGTCTATTTTTATTGAAAATCAAACGATGTTTGATAAGTATCAATACCAATCAAATATTGGTACTGGTATCGCTTTTCTATTTAATAGAAATCTCCAAGTAAATAGCTCTATTCGATTATTAGCAGATGGAAGGTCCTCAGGGTTTTATTCATCTTTTGGAGCTTCCTACAGGTTAGACAAACATATTGATAAAGCAGTAGATATAGGCAAAGAGGTTAAGTCAAAAAATAGAAGATTTTTTGGTAAAAAAGGATTTTTTAACAATTTGGGTAATAAATTTAAAAATCTATTTAGAAAAAAAGAGAAAAGGATATCAACAAAAAAATCTAATTTAAAAAAGGAAACTATTCAATCTATTAATAGTAATAGTTTTACAAATGAAGAAAATAAAAGTAATTCAACAAATAGATCTCTAAGAGTAAAACCATTAAGGAAAAGGATTAGTCCTACTAAAATTAAAATAAAAAAAGAAAACTCAAAAAAAAGAGAAAAGAATACAAAACAAGATTCTGAAAAAAATACTAAAGAGCTTGAAAAGGAAATTAAAAATCTAGAGAAAGAAGTAAAAAAAGATAACAAAAAAATCGAAAAAGAGAAAAAGAAAGAGGAAAACAGAAAGAAAAAAACAGAAAGAAAAAAAAGAAAAGAAAAAGATGAGGATGAAGATGGTGTAAATAATTATTAAAAAAAATAACAACTAATTTAGTGCCATGATAACACTAAAAGAAATGATTACTAAAAAGGAAATGAAACAATTTGTAATGTTTCCTTTTTCAATTTATAAAAATAACCCGTATTGGGTTCCACCTATCATTAGTGAAGAGTTAGAAACTCTTAATAAAGATAAAAACCCTGCTTTTGAAAATGCTGAAGCACGTTTTTTTGTTGCTATAAAAAATAATAAAATTGTAGGAAGAATTGCAGCGATTATTAATTGGTATGAAGTAAAAGAACAGCATATTAAAAAAATGCGTTTTGGATGGTATGATGTTATTGATGATATAGAAGTATCAAAGACACTCATTAAAAAAGTTCAAGAAATTGGAAAAAAAAATAATCTAATTTATATGGAGGGTCCAGTTGGATTTTCAAATTTAGACAAGGTTGGAGTTTTAACAGAAGGTTTTGATCATATTGGAACTATGGTAACATGGTACTCTTTACCTCACTATAAGGAGCATTTAGAAAACTTAAAATTCATAAAAGAAAAGGAATACCTAGAAAATAGTTTCCAATTGAAAAATGTAAATGCTTCATACTATGAGCGAATATCAAAATTAATCAAGCAAAGATTTAAACTTCGTTCTTTAAATTTTACAAAAACTAAAGACATTCTTCCCTATGTAAGCGAGATGTTTGATTTATTCAATAAATCATATGCTAAGTTATCATCTTATGTTCCAATTTCTGACAATCAAATTCAATACTTTAAGAAAAAATACATAAGTTTTATTAATCCAGAATTTATCAAATTTGTAATGGATGAAAACAATAAACTTGTTGCTTTTGGAATTATGATGCCCTCTTTTTCAGAAGCACTTAAAAAAGCAAATGGGAAATTATTCCCTTTTGGATTTTTTCATCTTTTAAAAGCAAAAAATAATGCAAAAACTGTAACATCCTATTTAATTGGTGTAGACCCAGCCTATCAAAATAAGGGAATTACAGCGATTATTTTTAGCGATTTTACAACAAGTTTTAATGCTATTGGTGTACAGAAAATTATTAGAACTCCAGAATTAGAGGATAATACTGCCATTCATCAGTTATGGAAGAATTTTGATCCAAAAACCCATAAAAAAAGAAGAACCTACAGGAAAAACATCTAACTTCAATACAATACAACCTCACTAACTCTCTTATAAATGCAATTATTTTACAATTCAAGAATAGATAAAGACACTAAGGAAATTTCTTTTGATAAAATTGAGAGCAAGCATATAGTTAAAGTACTTAGAAAAAAAGAAGGAGATCAAATTTTTATAATGAATGGAAGAGGAGAATTATTTATTTGTGAAATTACTGCTGCAAATCATAAAAGATGCATCGTTTCAATAATTAGTAGAGAAGAAAAAAAACCAGAAAGAGACTATTATCTTCATGTTGTTATTTCTCCATTAAAAAATAATGATAGATTTGAATGGTTTTTAGAAAAAGCTACTGAAATTGGAATCGATGAAATAACACCCATTATATGTGATAATTCAGAAAGAAAATTTATAAAACCTGGACGATTAGAGAAAATTATTCTTGCTGCAACAAAGCAATCCCTAAAATTTCAATTACCTAAATTAAATAGCGTTATTTCATTTGGTGATTTTTTAAAAAAAGAACATAAAAATACTGTATATATCGCGCATTGTGAAAATAGTGAAAAAAGTAATTTAAAAACCTGTATAAAACCTAAAGAGTCCGCTACAATTTTAATTGGTCCAGAAGGAGATTTTTCTTTTAAAGAAATATCAAATGGTATAAAATCTGGTTTTATCCCCATAACACTTGGTAATACAAGATTAAGAACTGAAACAGCTGCTATTGTAGCAGTTCAGAATATTTCCTTTATCAATCAATAAGAATCCTTATCTTGCTTTTAAATTCAATATTATTTTGTACTTAAAAAGAAATCTAATACTTCTTTTTTTTAGCATTAGTTTTCAATCTTTTGCTCAAGAAGTAGCTATATTAAAATACAATGGTGGAGGAGATTGGTACGCAAATCCTACAGCGGTACCAAATTTAATTGAATTTTCAAATAAGAATATAAAAACCAAAATTTCAAAAGATCCAATTACGGTATCAGTAGGCAGTAGTGATATTTTTAATTTTCCATTAGTATTCATGACTGGTCATGGAAATGTTTTTTTTACAGAACAGGAAGCAAAAAATTTACGTCAATATTTAATTTCTGGTGGGTTTCTTCACATATCAGACAATTATGGTCTTAATAAATATATAAGAATACAATTAGAAAAAGTTTTTCCTAATATAAAATTAAAAGAGATTCCATTCATCCATGAAATCTTTAATCAAACATTTACTTTCAAAAATGGAATTCCTAAAATTCATGAGCATGATAAAAAAGCACCTCAGGGTTTTGGACTATTTTTTAAAGGAAGACTAGTTTGTTTTTATGACTATGAATCAGATCTTAGTGATGGATGGGAAGATGCTGAAGTACATAATAACCCTCCAGAAACTCGTTTAAAAGCTTTACAAATGGGGTCAAATATTATTGAATATGCTTTCAAAAATTGATATAAATATTCCAATAGATGATATAAAAATCAACTTTGATACAGAGGGGCTTTGGATATTAAATATAGCATTAGCTATTATTATGTTTGGAGTAGCCCTAAGTATAAAAATTGATGATTTTAAACTTCTTATTAAGAAACCTAAAATTCTACTTGTAGGAGTTTTTTCTCAATTTTTCTTATTACCAATACTCACATTTGTAGCTATTTTAATTATACAACCTCATCCAAGTTTTGCTTTAGGTATGATGATGATTGCAGCTTGTCCTGGAGGAAATGTTTCTAATTTTTTTAGTAAAATGGCTAAAGGAAACACGGCCTTATCTGTAAGTTTAACTGCATTTGCAACTGTTATATGCCTTATTATGACTCCATTTAATTTGCAATTTTATGGTGGTCTTTATGAACCCACAAATGAAATTTTAAAAACAGTTGAATTAAATCCTATTGAATTATTTGAACTAATATTATTAATTCTAGGAATTCCCATCATTTTAGGCATGTTAGTAAATCATTTTTATGAGAATATTGCTAAAAAAATTGAAATTGTACTCAAACCTTTTTCTATGATTATTTTTTTAGTCCTTATAGCTTTTGCTTTCTATGAAAATATCGAGATCTTTTTAGACTATATACATTTAGTTGCCACATTGGTTATTTTTCATAATATTGGAGCTTATTTTATTGGGTACTACTCAGCAAAAAGTTTTGGATTAAAAAAAAGAGAACAAAAAACTATCTCTATGGAGACTGGAATTCAAAATGGAGGTTTAGGATTATTATTAATTTTTCAATTTTTTGATGGTCTTGGAGGAATGGCATTACTAGCTGCTTTCTGGGGCATATGGGATATTTTCTCTGGTATGTTATTAGGAATTTATTGGGGGAAAAAAAATGATTAATAATAATTATGTTTTGAAAACACTTTGGTATTCCCTTTTTAAATTTCTTGTTAAATTCTCTTTATTTTTCTACACAAAAAAAATAATAGTTAATGGAAAAGAAAACATACCAAAAAAAGGAGCTGTTTTATTTTTGGTAAATCATCCAAATGGGTTAATAGATCCATTAATTGTAGCTGTAAATAATCCTAGAACGCAATATTTTCTTGTTCGTGCTGCTAGCTTTAAAAACCCTTTGATAAAAAGATTTTTAGAAAGCTTGAATTTAATGCCAATATTCAGAATGCGAGATGGCGTTAGACAATTGGGAAATAATTTAGAAGTATTTAGTAAATGTTTTGATTTATTAAAACAACAGAAAGCTTTGATGATTTTTCCTGAGGGTAGTCACAACCATAGAAGAAATGTTAGAAACCTAAGTAAAGGATTTACAAGAATTGTTTTTGGTGCTTTAGAAAAAAACCCAACGTTAGATATTTACCTTATTCCTGTTGGAGTAACCTACCAAAATCCTTCTATTTATCCTTCTAATGTAAGTGTTCATTACGGAACACCAATTCTAGCAAATGACTTTTATAATCCTGAAGTTATTCATTTAGAAATAAAACGTTTAAAAGAAATTATTCGTTCTCAATTAAAAACACTTACCGTTCATATTCCTTTAGATAAAGATTATGAAAAAACCTTAAATAAATTAACTTCACAAAATGTAGATTTTACAGAGGTTGAAAAGGTGAATCAGATGATTAAGACCAAAAAAATAATGGGGAGAGCCAAAAAGATTAATTTAGTTAGCTTTTTAAAGCCTATTATTATTCTAAATTGTATCATTCCTTGGATTATCTGGAAATATATTGAAAATAAGATAGAAGAATTTGAATTTATAGATACATTTAGATATGGTATTAATTCAATAACAGTAAGTGTAAATTTTATAATTCTTACTTATCTAATAAGTAGTTTTTACAATTTGGCAATAGGAATAATTTACCTAACTAGTTCTTTGCTATTAATTTTATTGTATAATAAACTACACCCTATTCCTGCAAAATAGCTTCTTGAATAATTTGCTGAATATTTGTTCTAATATTTTGTTTCACAAGTCCATAATTCTCCATAGTTGGAAAAACTCTATTGGAAAGAAAAACATAAATAATTTCACTTACTGGATCTGCCCATGTATAAGTACCGGTAAATCCACTATGACCAAAACTTTTATCAGATACACAACCACATGTAGCCATTACAGTAGAATCTAACTGGGGTTTATCAAAACCCAATCCTCTTCGAACTTTTTGATCTGAATAATACCTTTTATTGAACTTATCGAATGTTTCTGAATTAAAATATCGTTTACCTCCATAATATCCTTTTTGAAGGTATAATTGCATCATCTTAGCGATATCATTAGAATTTGCAAACAATCCTGCATGACCACCTACGCCACCCTGCATAGCTGCTCCCATATCATGAACATAACCATGAAGTAATTGATTTCTGAAATAGTTGTCTTTTTCGGAAGGTATGATAGAAGATTTTTTAAATTTTGAAAGTGGTAAATAAGACATCCTATTAGCACCTAACGGTTTATAGAATTCTTCATCAACCAATATATCTAATCCCTTTTTATATTTTTTTTCTAAAGCTTCTTTAAAAATATAATACCCCAAATCACTATACTTATAGCCAGATTCCTCTCTCTGTTCAGCATCTCTTATATATTTAAAAATAGAATCTTTGAAAGAATTATTTAAATATAGATTTTCAGCAACTTTGATTGTAAAATTATTTGTTTTTTTAAAACTGTAAAAATTATTTAAATTTTTATGAGTTATAGTGTCCTGAGTTAATTTATAAAAAGGAATCCATGCCTTAAGCTGCCCATAATGAGATAAGATCTCTCTAACAGTTAAAGTATCTTTATTAGATTTTTTAAATTTTGGAAGTATTTTCCTTATGGTAGAAGAAAGTGCTATCTTCTTTTCTTCTTCAGCTTTCATTAACATTGGCAAAGAGGCTAAAATCTTTGTCAAAGAAGCCACATCATATACATCACTGTTTTTTACTTGGTTTTTCTTTTTATCAGTATGAAACCCAAAACTTTTTTCATAAATAACAACACCTTTTCTAGCTACAAGAACTTGTAACCCCGGTGACATTTTTTCCTCTAAAACAAGAGCTGCTATAGAATCTATTTTAGCTAACCTCTGAGAAGACATTCCAACAGATTCTGGAATTGAATATTGAAGTCTTTTTGTTGCTGTTGTTATTATACCTGTTCCTACAGAAAATTCATTTTTGATAGAAACTGGAAGTTTCCCCTTGGCTTCTATAGCACCAAAAATAGTTTGAGCAGCTATATTTTGAGCAATATCACTATTTTGATAAGCAACTAAAATACCCTCTAAATTATTGAAAGATTTTATATTAAGAAGACTATATGGGCTAGTAAATATAGATAGAATAGTTTTATTTTTTCTTGAAATTTCATGCAACCATACTAACTCCTGATTTGAAAATTCAAACGATTTCCATGGATGAGCATTAGACTTATGAAAACCTACAATTACCAGATCAAAATCTTCTAACCTATCTATAACTTCATTTAAATTATCACCACTTACCTTTTGGATTTTAGTATACTTATTTAAAGTCTCAAAAAACAAATCACCATTATCATCTCCCATGTCCAAATAAGCAATATTTTTATACTTTTTTAAGTCTTGTATTGGAAGTACTTTTTTTTCATTCTTAATAACAGTCATTGAATTTTTAACTAATTCTCTGTGAAGTAAATCATCTTCAATACTGTTTAAATCTTTGATTAAATTTAAAGTATCTATAGGTTTATAAAGATGTAACCCAACTTTATACTTGGCTAGTAGGATTTTACGAACAGATTCATCTATTCTCTTATCACTTAAAACTCCTGTTTTTACAGAGGTTTTAAATAAATTAATAGTTTCTGGAATATCTTGTGGAATTAACAATATATCATTTCCAGCTAAGATTGCTGCCAAATTTATTTGAGCAGAATTGGAATAATTTGCAGCCCCTTTCATGTTAAGACCATCTGTGAAAATTAAACCTAAAAAACCAAGCTTAACCTTCAACAAATCAGTAACTACCTTAGAGGATAATGATGTTGGTAACTTAGGATTTGATTCTAAAACAGGAATGCTCAAATGTGCTGTCATTACACTGCTCATACCCGCTTCAAAAATTCTCTTGTAGGGATATAATTCTACCGAGTCTAGACGTTCTTTGTTAAAATTCAGTACAGGTAATTTGAGATGAGAATCAGTTGCTGTATCTCCATGTCCTGGAAAATGTTTAGCATTAGCCAAAACACCTTTACTTTGCATACCTTGACTAAATTCTATAGCTTTCAGGGTAACATTTTTTTTACTCTCACCAAATGAACGATTTCCTATAATTGGATTAAGTGGATTTGTATTGATGTCTACAACTGGTGCAAAATTCACATGAACCCCAATTCGTTTTGCATGGCCTCCCAAATGTTCTCCAAATTTACGAATCAGAGCATTGTCTTGAATTGCACCTAAGGTCATATTCCAAGGAAAACGGTATGAATTTTTTAATCGCATATCTAATCCCCATTCACCATCAAAACCAATCATTATTGGAACTTTAGAATAAGATTGGTATTTGTTTGTTAATTCTACTTGTTTTGTTGGAGTTCCTTGCATAAATATTAAATTACCAACATGATATTTTTGAATCATGTCTTTAATTTCATTCTCATGAACAGAATCTAAATTTGAATATGCTTGAATCATAAATAGTTGACCAATCTTCTCATCAATGGTCATTAAACTTAAGATACTATCTACCCACTTTTCTTGTGCATAATAATCATCTGTTCTAAGTGGGTCTAGGTTTTGACCATAAGTATTAACAGATAATAATAGAAAGGATATAAATATGAGTCTTTTAAACATAAATGTGATCTGAATTTAAGAAGCTAAAAAACGTTTATGCCAACTATTTTTTACAGAAACTTCCCATTGAGTTTCCAACTCTTCTAGAGTTGAAATCATATTATTAAAAACAATGGTTTCTGATGTTATTTTATTTGATTTAGTAAATTCTTTGAAATCAGACATTGTTACAATATTGACATGGCCACCATCTTTAAATGAAATATTCATTTTATTCATCATATCTACCTCAAGTAATTTTTCTAGTTCTTTCACAAATCGAACAGATGAATCAATAGAACATCCAGAAACATTGTTAAATCCCTCGTCTACAGCTAATATTAAAAATTGATTATATTTTAAGGTATAAGACCCTTTTAAATTAGACCCATGTTTTGTCCATTGATCTATGAATTTTATAGCTTTTTCTGAAATAAACTCAACTTCTTGGGTATTAAATTTTCTGTTAGATTGATAAATCCAAATTCTCGAATGATTTGGTAAATTTTGAAATTTTACAAACATATTTTAACGTAAATTAAACTTTTGTTGTAATGCTTGAAGTTTGTCTGAATTAGACATTCCTTCATCCGGCATAGACATTCTTTCTTTAATTGCTTTTAATACCTTTTTGGTATACAATGGAAAATCTGCATTTTGAATCCATGAATTATAACCTGGGTTTTCTTTAAACACCTCTTCCACAGTCCTACCTTTATATTTTCCAAAAGAAAAAATTTCTTCTTCCTTGTCATTAAACAAAATGAAACCTGCAAAATCTGCTCTTTTGGAATGTGTTGAATACGCACTTAAAGCCTCTACTGAATTTTCAATATCATCATATCTATCTATTTGAGCTTTTAAAATTTCATAGGTAGCATTGGTATCAGCCTCTGCAGAGTGAGCATCCTCAAGAACTTTATCACAATAAAATTTGTATCCAGCACTAAGAGTTCTTTGTTCTTTTTTATGAAATATTACCTGAACATCTATTGCTTTTCTATTATTCATGTCAAAATCAATACCTACTCTTAAAAACTCTTCTGCCAACAATGGTATATCAAAACGATTGGAATTAAACCCCGCAAGATCTGAATCAGAAATCATAGCATTAATAAATTCTGCTAATTCTTTAAAAGTGGGTTCTGTAACAACTTTTTCATTGGTAATGCCATGAATAGCACTAACCTCTTCAGGAATTTCTATTTCAGGATTTACAAGCCAGGTTTTACTTTCTTTGTTCCCATTAGGAAATATTTTTAATAAAGAAATTTCAACAATCCTGTCTTTGCCAATATTGATGCCTGTTGTTTCTAAATCAAAAAAAACAATCGGTTTAGTCAATTTTAAATCCATATATAATCAAGTTGGTTTTATTGATTAAAAGTACTCATTTTAAATAAATTAAAATTAAAAAAAAATAATAGTTTTTAGTTATTTGCTTATAAGAACAATAGATAAAAAATATTATAAACTTTGTTGTAAATTTGAGGTGTTATTTGAAAAAAAAGTAGAAAAATATGGAACATAATGGAAAAGGAGACATCGCAAAATGTCCTTTTATGAGTGGTGCTCAAAAGAAGCCTGCTGGTGGTGGAACTAGTAATCGAGATTGGTGGCCCAACGAATTAAAATTAAATATCTTACGCCAAAATGCATCAAAATCAAATCCTATGGGAGATGAATTTGACTATGCAAAAGCCTTTAATAGTATCAATTATGATGAATTAAAACAAGATGTTGTCAAATTAATGACAAACTCTCAAGATTGGTGGCCAGCAGATTATGGACATTATGGTCCGTTTATGATTCGTATGGCCTGGCACAGTGCTGGAACCTACAGAGTTGGTGATGGACGTGGTGGTGCAGGAACTGGTACTCATAGATTTGCTCCTTTAAATAGTTGGCCTGATAATGGAAACTTAGATAAAGCTAGATTACTTTTATGGCCAGTAAAAAAGAAATATGGTAATAAAATTTCTTGGGCAGACTTAATGGTTCTAGCAGGAAACTGTGCCTTAGAATCTATGGGATTTCCAACTTTTGGTTTTGCTGGAGGAAGAGAAGATGTTTGGGAGCCTGAACAAGATATTTATTGGGGGTCAGAAACTGGATGGCTTGATAATGATGACCGTTATGATACTACTGATGGAGAATTAGAAGGGCATCTTGGAGCAGTTCATATGGGATTAATTTACGTAAACCCTGAGGGACCAAATGGAGAACCAAACCCATTAAAATCAGCTCATGATATTAGAATTACTTTTGGTAGAATGGCTATGAATGATGAAGAAACTGTTGCTTTAGTTGCAGGTGGACATACTTTTGGTAAAGCGCACGGTGCAGCAGATCCAGACAAGTATGTTGGAGCTGAACCTCATGGTGCATCCATTGAAGAAATGAGTACAGGTTGGAAAAATTCATATCAGAGTGGTGTACTTGATGATACTATTACAAGTGGTTTAGAAGGTGCATGGACA
>CALKFR010000096.1 GCA_938084555.1 uncultured Flavobacteriaceae bacterium
GATGGGTTTTCATTGTTTAATTTAAATGAAGCCGCTACCGATATCTCTACAAATTATCTTAATGAAACTTTTGTTTTCTATCCTAGTCTTGTAGATGCTGAGAATGATACCAATGCGTTTACTGCTGCTGAAGCACTTGTCTTTGAAAACAGAACAGAAACTACTGACGCGGTATGGGCTAGAGCCATTTCTTCAGAGAATTGTTACAGAATTGCTCAGGTAGATATTATTGTTTCTACCACAGGGCTTCCAGCGACTTTTGAGCGTAGCTTTTCTGTGTGTGACGACTTTTTAGATATCGATGGAAATGACACGGCCGATAATGATGACAATGATGGAATTAGCGCCTTTGACTTTAGTTCAGTAACTCCTGAGGTTCGTGCCTTATTTCCTGCTAGTCAACAGTTAACCATCACCTATTATAGAAATCAGGCTGATGCCTTGGCTGAGCTTAATGCCATTGCAGATCCTTCGAACTATCGTAATATCGGATATCCTGTTACCCAACAAATTTACATCAGGGTAGATAGTGATCTGGATAATGATTGTCTTGGTTTTGGACCTTATATCACCTTAAGAGTTGAGCCTGTGACGGCACAAGAAGTAGATGATCTTGCACTTTGTGATGATCTAGATGATGGCGATGGGTTTAATGGGATTGTACAAACCTTTAATTTAGAGAGTCAAACAGCCACTATTCTTGGAACGCAAGACCCTTCAGATTTTACAGTAACCTATCATAACAGTGCTGCTGACGCACTCTCTGGTAATGCTCCTATTGCTACTCCAGCGATGTATGAGAATAGTGTACCTAATCTAGAAACCATCTTTGTTCGGGTAGAGAATAATCTTTCTGGGTGTTTTACTGCTCAGACTTCTTTTGATTTGATTGTTAATCCGCTACCAGTGGCCAACTTTGTAGAAGATCTTGAGGTTTGTGATGACAATACCGATGGATCGGCTCAAAATGGCTTCTCGCAAAGTTTTGATCTTGAACTACAAACTGCGGGTATTCTTGGTACGCAAGATCCTACTCAGTTTACGGTAACCTACCATGCAAGTTTAGCAGATGCACAAGCTGGTGCTTTACCGCTTGGAAGCCCGTTTTCGAATTCGGTGCCTTTCTCTCAGATCATCTATGCACGG
The DNA here is from genome assembly GCA_938084555.1 of uncultured Flavobacteriaceae bacterium. Lineage (GTDB taxonomy): Bacteria > Bacteroidota > Bacteroidia > Flavobacteriales > Flavobacteriaceae > Polaribacter. The sequence goes on from CALKFR010000096.1 coordinate 1,147, forward strand.
GTATACAATTCGCTTACAGGATGTGCTAATGGCATCTCTAATTTTAATGCCATTGTAAATCCTGAACCTACTACTGAAAATGCGTCTAACTTATCCTATTGTGATGATGATTTAGATGGTGATGACACCAATGGTTTTGTGCAAAATATAGATCTTGATAGTCAGATTACTGAAATCTTAGGACCACTGCAAGATCCTGATGATTTTAATGTGACTTTCCATGAAACGCAAATAGATGCTACCGATGGTACGGATGCTTTATCTAGTCCGTATACCAATACGTTAGCGAATCAGCAAACAATTTATGTTCGTGTAGAGAATAAAGATACTCAGTGTGTTAATGATGATTTCACTTTTGATATCATTGTTAATCCTTTACCTGAATTTACGGTAACATCACCTCAAATTGTTTGTTTGAGTGGGCCAGATCTTACCATATTTGTAGAAAACCCAGCTGCGGTATATGATTATGTATGGACAGATCCTTCTGGAAATGATATTATAGGGTCTCAAATAACGATTAGCTCTGGAGGACTTTATACGGTTACCGCAACAACAACCAACGGTACTGGATGTACTAGAACTAGAGAAATACAGGTCAATGAGTCTAGTGTAGCAACCATTACTGATGCAGATGTTACTATTGTAGACGATTCTGAAAACAACTCGATAACCATAGACCCTACCAATCTAGGAATTGGAGATTATCAGTATGCTTTAATTGATGAGAATGGAATACAAACTTCTTTTCAGGACCTTCCGTTTTTTGAAAATTTACAAGGAGGATTCTACACCATAGTGGTACAAGATAAAAATGGGTGTAGACCAGATGCTACATTACTCGTGTCGGTTATTGAATTCCCAAAGTTCTTTACACCAAACAATGATGGTATTAATGATACATGGGCTATTAAAGGAGCCAATTCTACATTTTTCCCAAGTGCACAGATAAATATCTTTAACAGGTTTGGTAAAATAGTGGCGCAGATTGATATTGATAGCCAAGGCTGGGATGGTACTTATGGAGGAAAAATATTAGCCTCTGATGATTACTGGTTCTCGATTATGCTCGTTGATAGAAACGGAGCACTCAGAGAAAGAAAAGGAAACTTCTCACTGTTGAGAAGGTAAGAGAAAATTAAGTATTTATTTTAAATAGTTCATCTATTGGATAATAGATGATTTGTATTTTTATCTCATGGATTTTAAATTACTATCTGAGTTCAAACCAACTGGAGATCAACCTGAAGCTATTGAACAACTTACAGATGGTATTTTGTCTAATGAAAAATTTCAAACACTATTAGGAGTTACTGGATCTGGTAAAACATTTACGGTTGCTAATGTTGTTAAAAATGTAAATAAACCTACACTTGTATTAGCTCATAATAAAACACTGGCAGCACAATTATACTCAGAGTTTAAACAGTTTTTTCCTAATAATGCCGTTGAATACTTTGTATCTTACTATGATTATTATCAACCTGAAGCCTATATTCCAGTAACTGGAACTTATATAGAAAAAGATTTATCTATTAATGATGATATAGAACGACTGAGATTAAGTACAACCTCTTCCCTACTCTCAGGAAGAAGAGATGTGCTAGTTGTAGCCTCCGTTTCCTGTTTATATGGAATTGGAAATCCTGTAGAATTCAAAAAAAATGTGATTCCTATTGAAGTTGGTCAACTAATTTCTAGAACCAAATTTTTACATCAATTAGTAACTAGTTTATATTCTAGAACTGATGTGGAAATTAAGAGTGGAACGTTTAAAGTAAAAGGAGATGTGGTAACTATATTTCCTTCGTATGGAGAAAATGGTTTTAGAGTTCATTTTTTTGGAGATGAAATTGAGGAAATTGAAGCCATAGATCTAGTTAGTAATCAGGTCATAGAAAAGTTTGAAAGGTTAACCATTTATCCAGCTAATTTATTTGTGACCTCTCCCGATGTTCTTCAAAACGCAATTCATCAAATTCAAGAAGATCTGTTGAAACAATTAGATTATTTTAAGGAAATTGGTAAGCATCTTGAAGCCAAACGATTGAAAGAAAGAACAGAGTTTGATTTAGAAATGATTCGAGAATTAGGCTATTGTTCAGGAATTGAAAATTATTCTAGATATTTAGATGGACGAGAGGCTGGCACAAGACCATTTTGTCTATTAGATTACTTTCCTGAAGATTATTTAATGATTATAGATGAAAGCCATGTAACCATTCCACAAACTCACGCAATGTATGGTGGAGATAGAAGTAGGAAAGAAAATTTAGTGGAATATGGTTTTCGTTTACCTGCCGCTATGGATAATAGACCTTTAAAATTTGAAGAATTTGAAGCTATTCAAAATCAAACCATATATGTGAGTGCAACCCCAGCTGACTATGAATTACAAAATACAGAAGGAGTATTTGTAGAACAAATTATACGTCCTACTGGTCTGTTGGATCCTAAAATAGAAGTAAGACCTAGCCTTCATCAAATTGATGATCTGATAGAAGAAATTCAACTAAGAGTTGAGAAAGATGAACGAACTTTAGTTACAACACTAACTAAAAGAATGGCAGAGGAATTAACAAAGTATTTAAGTAGAATTTCTATTCGATGTAGGTATATACATTCAGATGTAGATACATTAGAACGAGTTGAAATTATGCAAGACCTTAGAAAAGGAATTTTTGATGTGTTAATTGGTGTAAATCTTTTACGTGAAGGATTAGATTTACCTGAAGTTTCTTTAGTTGCAATTCTAGATGCAGATAAAGAAGGGTTTTTACGTTCTCACCGATCCCTGACACAAACCATCGGAAGAGCAGCTAGAAATGTTGGTGGAATTGCCATCATGTATGCAGATAAAATTACAAAAAGCATGCAACTAACCATTGATGAGACCAATAAAAGGAGAGAAAAACAAATTTCTTATAACAAAAAAAATAAAATAACCCCAACCCAAATCAACAAAAAAATTGATGAAACATTGTCAAGAAAAGCTGTTGCCTCTTATCAATATAACAATGCAATTAAAGAAGTTGCTGAACAAGACCTGCAATATCTTGCAAAATCTGAAATAGAAAAAAGAATTAGAGAGAAAAGAAAACAGATGGAAAAAGCTGCTAAGTCTTTAGATTTTATTATTGCTGCCCAACTTAGAGATGAAATAACAATTTTAAAACAACAACTAAAAATTATATGAAAAACTTAATTACCCCTATTTTTTATTTTTTGATGATTACAAATATTTATTCTCAAGAACCAAAAACTATATATGTTAATGAAAGTTATGATGAAATTACCAAAGAAAAATTTGATAAATTATTTAAAAGTAATTTATATGACATTGCCGAAACTACCAGAGATGAAAAAATTTATAAAAAACTTCGCTATAAAGAATATTTTGGCAGATTAAGTAAAAAAAATAAAGATCAACTTAATAAGCTATTTAACTTACGATACAAGATAGACTCAACAAAAAAATGGCTTTTTCATTACATAGATACACTACCAAATAAAGAAAAAATGCCAAAAATTTCTGGCGTCTTTGTTTATGACTCTATAGAAACGAAAAAAACATTTTTCTTATCTAAAAAAGTTTTTAATAATAACTATAAGAAATACATGAATTCAAAACACAGACATGTTATGAGTTATGATGAATTTCAAGACAAAATAAGAAAAGAAAAAAAGAAAATTTCTAAAAAAACAGTCTTCACTCATATATATAATCAGAACAAAGGAATTCCTAAAGAATTCCTTAAAGAAATGAACTATTACAAAGATAATATTCCTGTTTTTAGAAATATTTTTAGTGATGGAATGAAAAATTACAATACAATTTTAATTTTTCCAAACGGTAATTACTACTTGGTTCATAATTACAACATAAGCAATGTTAAAAAATTATTACAAAGCAGTTTTTATAAAAAAAGAAAGAAAAATTGGTTAAAAAAACACATAAAATAATAGTAGTATTTAAGTTCATTTATAACAAATTGTAATCTTTTTAAAGATAAATAAAAAGATTATGTGATTGTCGTTTTTTAAACTCACAGTACAATCACTTGATATGTTAATTTATGTTAAAAATTTAGGTTTTAACCAGCTTCTTATAACTTTATCGTAATATCGTAAATATTAAAACCAACAATGATCTAAAATGAAAAAAACACTATTACTGACAAGTGCTTTATTGATGATGTTTTCTTGTCAAAAAGAAGCAACGAAAGAGGATGTTGTAAACTATGCAAGTTCTATTACTCAAGATGAGCTTAAAGAACATTTATATATTTATGCATCAGATGAATTTGAAGGACGTAACACAGGTGATTCTGGGCAGAAGAAAGCTGTTGAGTACATAAAAGAAAAATATGAAGCTCTTGGTATTAAACCTGTAATTGAAGAAAATTATTTTCAAAATGTCCCTTTAAATATTATAAAAACACCAAAAGTATCAATAACTAATAATGGTAGGACATTTAATTACTTTGATGATTTTCTTTCACTAGGATCGGCAAATTCATCAACGTTATCCTCATCAGAAATTGTGTATGCAGGGTATGGTATTGATGATGATAAGTATTCTAATTACACAAACTTAAATGTAAAAGGAAAAATTGTAGTAATTAAAAAAGGAGAACCAAAAGATAAATATGGTAATTATATAATTACTGGTGATAAAGAAGCCTCTAAATGGTCTAATGGTCGTCAGGAGCTTTCTGCAAAAAGAAATACAGCTAAGGATAAAGGTGTAAAGGCATTATTCTTCATGAATGATGACTTATTCAATCAATATGCTAGATATTTTAAAGAATTAGAAGCAAGAGGTGTGAGTAATCGTTTGTCTTTACCTGTTAAAAAAAATGGTGAACCTGATATGTATCAGTTTTTAATCAGTGATAAAATGGGTAAACTATTGGTAACAAATATTGAGAAGTCTACAAAACCTTCATATGAAACAGTAAAATTTGAAATGATTTTTGAAGCATCCTCTGAATCCAAACCATCAGAGAATGTAGCTGCCATAATTCATGGTTCTGAAAAACCTGATGAATACATTATCATTTCGTCTCATCTAGACCATGTGGGAATGGATGCAAATGGAGAGGTATTTAATGGAGCTGATGATGATGGTTCTGGAACAGTTGCTATGTTAGAAATTGCAGAAGCATTTAAAAAAGCAGTAGATTTTGGCCACAGACCAAAACGCTCAATTATTTTCTTACATGTAACAGGAGAAGAAAAAGGATTATTGGGTTCTAAATACTATACAGATTATGAGCCATTAGTTCCATTGAAAAATACGATCACAAACTTAAACGTTGATATGATTGGACGTATCGATCCAAAACGTGAAGGAAATCGAAATTATATATACTTAATTGGGAGTGATAAACTAAGTAAAGATTTACACAATATATCCGAAAAAGTAAATAAGGAATATCTAAACATAGAATTAGACTACCGATACAATGATGAAAATGATCCAAATCGTTTCTACTACCGCTCAGATCATTATAATTTTGCAAAGAATAACATTCCAGTTATTTTTTATTTCAACGGAACTCATGCTGATTATCACAAAATAAGTGATACTCCAGATAAGATTAATTATGATTTATTAGAGAATAGATCTCGTTTAATTTTTCATACTGCATGGGAGATAGCAAATCGGAAAGAACGTATTGTATTAGATAAAAAAGACGAAAAGGTAAAATCTTAATAAATAAAAAACGCTACTCGAATGAGTAGCGTTTTTTATTTATACATTTTTAGATACTATAAGCCCAATACTTCTGCAACTTTATCGGCAGCTTCTTGGAATTCAGTAGCAGAAATAATTTCCATTCCACTATTGTCTATGAGTTCTTTTGCTTCAATCGCATTAGTTCCTTGTAATCTACATATGATTGGGACGTTAATTTTATCACCCATATTTTTATAAGCATCTACAACACCTTGAGCTACTCTATCACAACGAACGATACCACCAAAAATATTAACTAAAATGGCTTTTACATTTGGATCTTTTAAAATAATTCCAAAAGCAGTTTCAACACGTTGAGCATCTGCTGTACCACCTACATCTAAAAAATTAGCTGGATCTCCTCCTGCTTGTTTAATTAAATCCATAGTACCCATTGCTAATCCAGCACCGTTAACCATACAGCCAACATTACCATCTAAATCAACATAGTTTAGACCAGCCGCTTTTGCCTCTACCTCAATTGGGTTTTCTTCGCGTAAATCTCGCATAGCTGCATAATCTTTATGACGAAATAATGCATTTTCATCTAAAGTAACTTTAGCATCTACAGCTAAAATCTTATCATCTGAAGTTTTTAAGACAGGGTTAATTTCAAACATTGAGGAATCTGATTTTATATATGCAGTATAAAGTGCAGATACAAATTTTGCCATTTCTTTTAATGCTGCTCCTGATAACCCTAGATTAAAAGCAATTTTTCTTCCCTGAAAAGGCAATAAACCTAAAGTTGGATCTATATCTTCAGTAAAAATTAGATGCGGTGTTTCTTCAGCTACTGTTTCAATATCCATACCACCCTCTGTAGAATACATAATCATATTTTTTCCAGTATTTCTGTTTAAAAGAACAGACATATAGTATTCTTCAGGCTCAGAATCACCAGGATAATAAACATCTTCACAAATCAGCACTTGATTTACTTTTTTACCTTCTGCTGAGGTTTGAGGAGTAATTAACATCATTCCAATGATATCATTAGATATAGACTCAACTTCATTTAAGTTTTTAGCCAACTTAACACCACCACCTTTACCTCGACCACCTGCATGAACTTGTGCTTTTACAACATACCAACTAGTTCCAGTTTCAGTAGTTAATTGTTTTGCTGCATCAACAGCATCTTTTGGAGAACTAGCAACAATTCCGCGTTGAATTCTAACACCAAAACTATTTAAAATTTCTTTTCCTTGATATTCGTGTAAGTTCATGTATTTATAAATTTTAAAACGCTAGCAAAAATACAAATTCAAATTCAATTTTTGAATAAACATTTTGATAAAAATCTGTATAATTTTACAGAAAAAAAATTTCTTTATAAAAATATAAATTAACCTTTTTTGATAACATTAGATAAAAAATTACAGAGGTAATTCTTTAATATTTTAAATTAATTGTTGAGCATAAATAAAAAAACAATTTATAAAGAGTCGTTTTATCAGTCCTTTTTTTAATATTTTCGTTATCACAAATATTATTTCATGGTAATTGCAAAAAATATACACAAGTATTATGGGGGCACTGAGGTTTTAAAAGGTGTTAACCTTACTATTAATAAGGGTGAAATTGTTGCAATTGTAGGTCCATCTGGAGCAGGAAAAACAACTTTACTTCAAATTCTAGGAACTTTAGATAAGCCCTCAAAAAAGGGAGATTTTATATTAGAAATTAATGGTATTAACCTTCAAAATTTAAATGATAAAATGATAGCCGCAATAAGAAATGAACATATTGGCTATATTTTTCAATTTCATCAATTGCTGCCTGAATTTTCAGCTCTTGAAAATATTTGTATTCCTGCTTTTATTGGAAAGAAAGATAGAAAAGAAACTGAACAAAAAGCCAAAGAACTTTTAAAATTTTTAGGGCTAGAGGGAAGAATGAAGCATAAACCTAGTGAACTTTCTGGAGGTGAACAACAACGAGTAGCTGTTGCTAGAGCACTTATAAACAATCCCTCTATAATTCTCGCTGACGAACCTAGTGGAAATTTAGATTCGTCTTCCGCAGAGAGTCTTCATAAATTATTTTTTGAATTAAGAAAGAAATTTAATCAAACGTTTGTTATTGTAACTCACAATCAAGAATTGGCAGATATGGCAGACAGGAAATTAACCATGAGAGACGGAATTGTTATATGATAAGCATACTCAACGAACTTATACAATACCTTATTAATCCTATTTTAGAAAAAGATGAGAATAAAAACTTTTTATATCGTTTTAAAGTACTAATCTACCTCTTATCGATATCTTTTATATTTTCTTTTTTAATTTCTACTATTACTAGATTATTAACCTTAGTGGGGGTTTTACAAGATATTAGCCATATAACTGATTCTCTTTTTGATGATTCCAATGGATTTAAAATTCTTTTTTTTGCAGCTATTTTAGCTCCCTTAATAGAAGAATTAATTTTTAGAGGACCGTTGATATATTTCAACCAACCTAGAGTTTTTAAAATAGCATTTTATACTATTGGAGTTATTTTTGCTTATGTACATATTTTTAACTTTGAAATTACCACAAATGTGTTACTTTTTTCACCATTATTGGTGGCACCTCAATTCTTCATAGGATTAATTTTTGGGTTTATAAGAATTCGTTTTGGTTTAATTTGGTCTATATTACTTCACAGTATTTATAATGGTATATTAGTTTCATTATTTCTTTTAGCAAGTCATGGTAATCCCTAAAAAAGAGTTAAAAAGTTTTTTAGACTTGAAGGTAGAAACCTATAATAGGGATAGTTTCATTGCTTCAGACCCTATTCAAATCCCTCATCAATTTTCAAAAAAAGAAGATATTGAAATTGCTGGTTTTTTATCTGCAACTATAGCATGGGGTAATAGAACTATGATTATTAGAAATTCAAAAAAAATGATGGAAATTATGGATAATTCTCCATTCGATTTCATAATGAATCATTCAAAAAAAGATCTATTAAGTATTACTAATTTTGTTCATAGAACATTCAATTCTACTGATTTACAGTATTTTATAAAATCTCTTCAAAATATTTATCAAAACTACGAAGGATTAGAAAATATTTTAAAACCATTAAATAATGAAGTAAACTATCAGAGTTCTATCACTAAGCTTAAGTCTATTTTTTTTGAACTTCATCATGAGACAAGAACTGAAAAACATATTTCTAACCCACAAAAAAATTCTGCTGCTAAACGAATTCATATGTTTTTAAGATGGATGGTTAGAGAAGATAATAAAGGAGTAGATTTTGGTCTTTGGAAAACTCATTCACCTGCTTTTTTATCTTGCCCTTTAGATGTTCACTCAGGTAGTGTAGCAAGAAAGTTAGGTATTCTTACCCGAAAGCAGAATGATTGGAAAGCAGTAAGTGAATTAGACCTCAATCTTAGAAGGTTTGATAAAAAAGATCCTGTTAAATATGACTTTGCTCTCTTTGGTCTTGGTGTATTTGAAAAATTTTAAATTTAGAATCCTTAGCTTAAAAGTCGTTTATTTCCATTAATTTAGAGGCTATTAAAACTACCAAAGATGAAAAAATATTTAATGATTACTCTACTTATAAGTTTTATCAGTATTACAGCACAGGACCATAGGATTCCTTTAGATACAACAGTTATTACTAATAGTGAAGTAGTCATAAACGGTCAAAAGATAACCTATCAAGCAACAACTGGTATGCAACCTGTATGGAATGATCATGGAGAAATCATAGCCTCATTGTATTATACATACTACAAACGAACTAATTTAAATAATAATCTTAAAAAGTCAGATGATTATTCAAAAAGACCAATAATTATGTCTTTTAATGGTGGGCCAGGTTCAGCTTCCGTTTGGATGCATATTGCTTACACTGGACCCAAAGTTCTTCAAATTGATGATGAAGGGTATCCAATACAACCTTATGGGGTTAAAGACAATCCAAATTCAATTCTAGACGTTGCAGATATTGTGTATATAAACCCAGTAAATACTGGATATTCAAGACCAATTGTAAAAAAAGGAGAAAAACTGGATAAATCTCTTTTTTTTGGGATCAACGCGGATATTAAATATCTAGCGAGTTGGCTAAACACATTTATTACAAGAAATAATAGGTGGCAATCTCCCAAGTATATCATAGGTGAAAGCTACGGAGGAACGCGTGTTATGGGATTGGCAGCAGAACTGCAAAACAAACAATGGATGTATTTAAACGGAGTAATCATGGTTTCTCCTGCAGATTATAAAGTATTAAGAACCGGCTCAGCACTCTCATCATCATTAAATTTACCCTATTATACTGCTGCTGCATGGTACCACAAGATGCTTCCTGAGGAACTACAAAATAAAGATTTATTAGAAATCTTACCACTATCTGAGGAATATGCTATCAACTCATTAATTCCTGCCATGGCAAAAGGTGGATTTATTTCAGAAAATGAAAGAAATAACGTTGCTGAACGCATGTCTTATTTTTCTGGAATTAAAAAAAGTGTGATTTTACAGCATAATTTAGATGTTCCAAAAAACTATTTCTGGAAAGAGTTATTAAGGAATAAAAATGGTTTTACGATTGGAAGATTAGATTCGAGATATCGAGGCCTAGATAAGAGAGAGGCAGGTGAAAGTCCTGATTACAACTCAGAAATTACATCTTGGCTTCACTCATTTACTCCTGCAATAAATTATTACATAAGAGAACATTTAAAGTTTAAAACAGACGTAACTTACAATGTATTTGGGCCAGTGAGCCCCTGGGATAACAGAAATGATAATGTTAGAGAAGGATTAAGACAAGCTATGGCTCAGAATCCTTATTTAAAAGTTTTAATACAATCTGGTTATTATGATGGAGCCACTACTTACTTCAACGCAAAATATACCATGTGGCAAACAGACCCTAGTGGAAAAATGAAGGATCGTTTCTTTTTTAAAGGCTACAGAAGTGGACACATGATGTATCTGAGGAATGAAGATCTAAAAAAATCAAATGATGATTTAAGAGATTTCATCAAAAAAAGTTCTGCAAAAGGTAAATCTGCAAAATATTAATAGATATTACAGCACATGCAATATAAATATCCTGCTGCTTTTTACTTTTTATTTATTCTTATCATTCCAATACTAATTCATCTATTTAATTTAAAAAAATTTAAAAAAATTGAATTTACAAATGTTCAATTTTTAAAAAAAATAAGTATCAGAACACGTAAGAGTTCGAAGTTAAAAAAACTGCTAATATTAGCAACTAGATTGCTTAGTTTTATCGCATTAATTTTTTCATTTTCACAACCTTATTTGGGAAATAAAAAAATAGATGAAAATAGTCATTTTTATATTTATTTAGACAACTCAGAAAGTTTAAATACAAATGGAAATGATGGTAATTTACTTAAAACTGCTATACAAGATATTTTAGAAAATTCACCAAAAAATGAAAGGTATTCTCTACTAACAAATGATGATTTTAAATTAGATATTTCTAAAAAAGAATTAGATAAATCTCTTAAAAATATAAAAATATCTAATAATAACACGTCATTAGAGGACAAAATAAACACAATTCAAACAGTACTTAAAAATAAAAGTGATGATTTATATAAAAGTATATTAATATCTGATTTTCAGTATAATAAAAAAATAATAAAAAATCTGTTTACAAATGTAACTAGGCCATTTTCGCTTATAAAACTAAATTCTAAGGTTAAAAATAATATTTCTGTAGACAGTGTTTATATTAGCGTAATTGATACTCGTGAAAAATTAGTTTCAGTAGTTATAAAAAACCAAGGGGATGCAAAAAATAATATTCCTATTGCATTATATAATTCCTCACAACTGATTAATAAAAGATCTTTTTCTATTTTAAAAAATGAAAAGAAAATAATAAAATTTCCGGTTGAGAATTTTCGTCAATTTAAAGGTAAAATTAAACTCACATTTAATGATACTTTCTTATTCGATAATGTTTTTTATTTTACGATAAATACCTCTAATAAAACATCAATCTTAAACATAGGAAAAACACTACCATACATATCAAAAATTTTTAATAGTGATGAATTTAATTACTCGAGCTCTTCCTTACAAGATTTAAATTATAATTCAATCTCATCTCAACAATTAATTGTTTTAAATCAATTAAAGAGTATTACAAAAGTTTTAGAAAGCAGTATTTTGAAATTTATTAAAAATGGCGGGAATCTTCTTATTATACCTAATCAAAACATAGAAATAAGTTCTTATAATTTATTGTTCAAACAAATTAGCAATGGTCAAATTATAGATAAGAACAAGGATTCATTAAAAATCACTACCATAAATTTCAAACACCCCTTATTTAACAAAGTATTTACTAAAGAGGTTAGAAATTTTGAATACCCAACTACTACATTTAACTATAATCACAATCTAAAAGGAAATGCAATTTTAATGTTTGAAAATAAAACCCCATTCTTACATGAAATTAATAACCCTTTTTCAAAAATATATCTATTCGCCTCTTCTTTAGACATTCAATCCTCTAATTTTGTAAATTCACCCATAATTGTTCCAACTTTATACAACATAGCTAGACAAAGTCTTAAATTGACTAAACCTTATTATATACTTCAAAAAGAAAATACAATAGAGATCAGTAAAAAAATTGAAAAAAATAAACTTTTAAAAATCTCAAATCAAAAACAATCTTTTATTCCTTCCCAAATAAATTTTGCCAATAAAGTAGTGCTTTCAACTATAAATGAGCCGAAAATTAGCGGTTTTTATGATATAATACTTAATAAAGATACTTTAAATTATATAGCTTATAATAATTCTCCTAGTGAAAGTCTACTCACTTTTTATGATCTAAACACTATAAATAAAGAAAATAAAAACATTAAAGTTATGAGCTCAATAAAAGAATATTTCAAAGAAATAAATGAAAAAAACAAAGTTCAATCACTTTGGAGGTTGTTTTTGGCAATTGCAATTGTATCTTTGCTGTTGGAAATTTTAATTTTAAAATTCTTCAGCATATGACTACGCTTTTAAAATCGGCTACTATCATAGATACTTCCAGCCCATATCATAATCAAACTAAAGATATTTTAATTGTTAATGGAAAGATTTTAAAAATCGCTAATTCCATACAACAAGAAGCATCATACAAAACTATTGAGTTAGAAAACCTTCATGTTTCATGTGGATGGTTTGACACTAGTGTTTCTTTTGGAGAGCCAGGGTATGAAGAAAGAGAAACAATTAGAAAAGGCCTAGAAGTTGCCTCTAAGAGTGGTTTTACTTCTGTTGCAGTAAATGCTAATACAAATCCAGTTATAGATTCAAAATCTGATGTAGAGTTTTTAATAAATAAAGCTACTCATTCAGCCACTAACCTTTACCCTATTGGTGCTTTAACTAAAGGTAGTGAAGGAAAAAATATGGCAGAATTATTTGACATGCAACAATCTGGAGCTATTGCTTTTGGTGATTATAATAAATCTATAACCAACGATAACTTAATGAAAGTAGCATTGTTATATATGCAAAATTTTGATGGTCTTTTACTAAGTTTTCCAAAAAATAATTCAATAGCAGGAGAAGGAATAGTTAATGAGGGAATAAATAGTACTCGATTAGGAATAAAAGGAGTAGCTGCATTAGCAGAACACATGCAAATTGCTAGAGATTTATATTTATTAGAATATACTGGAGGAAAATTACACATCCCTACGATTTCGTCTGCAACATCTGTGAAATTAATTAAAGAAGCAAAAAAGAAAGGGCTCAAAGTAAGTTGTAGTGTTTCAGCGCATCATTTAACATTAATTGATGACGAACTAGACTCATTTGATAGTAATATTAAAGTTACCCCACCACTACGAACTAAAAATGATACAAAAGCACTATTGAAAGGATTAAAAGAAGGAGTAATAGACATAATTACTTCAGATCATAATCCAATAGATATAGAACACAAAAAACTAGAGTTCAGTCATGCTAAATATGGAACTATTGGTTTAGAAAGTTTATTTGGTGTCGTAAACTCTGTATTAGATTTAGAAACGATCATAAAAGCTTTAACAATAAACCCAAGATCAATTTTCAATCTAGAAACAGCTTCAATTAAAAAAGACACCATCGCAAATCTAACCCTTTTCAATCCAGAAGGAACATCAGTTTTTTTGAAAGAAAATATTTTATCCAGTTCAAAAAATTCTGCTTTTATTGGAAAAAGTTTAAAAGGAACTGTCTATGGAGTCTTTGCAAATAAAAAATTAGTTCTTAACTAACCTATGAGTGACATATTATCCTTTGTTGAAAGACTACCAAAACTACCTATTGAAAATCCTCCCTTACTAATTTTACTTCATGGTTATGGGAGTAATGAACTTGATTTATTTTCATTTGCTAATGAACTACCTGACAGTTTAGTTATTGTTAGTTTAAGAGCGCCTTATGAAATGGGTTATGGAGGTTATGCATGGTATGATATTAATCTTGATAGTGAAAACAATAAGTTTTCAGATCTTAATCAAGCTAGAAAATCTTTAAAAAAAATTACAATAACCATAGACCATATAAAAACTAAGTACGCTACCAATCCAAATAATACGTTTTTACTTGGTTTTAGTCAAGGAGCTATTCTAAGTTATGCTTTAAGTTTTAATTCCCCTAATAAAGTTCAACACGTAATTGCACTTAGTGGGTATTTCAACACAGAATTAATACCTAAGGAAAATATTCAAAAAATAAATACAGATTATTATATATCTCATGGTACTGTAGACCAAGTTATACCTGTTGATTGGGCAAGAAAAGCTAGTCCATTTTTAGATTCAAAAGGGTTAACAAATGAATATTCAGAATATCCTGTTGGACATGGTGTTGCGCCACAGAATTTTTTCAGCTTCAAAAAGTGGATAGAAAATAGATTATAAATAAGCGCTCAAGTAATAATAAAACTATTTATAATTCGATCTCTAAGCCATCATAGGATAAAAAAACGTTCTCAGGAAGTGTTTTTTCAACCTCTTCATGAAATCCAAGCTTATGGCTTATATGAGTAAAATAAGCTCTCTTGGGTTGTATTTCATTGACAAATTTTAGGGCTTCTTCTAAATTTAAATGAGTAGGGTGTGGAGATATTCTTAATGCATTTACTACTAAGACTTCTAAATCTTTTAACTTCTTTTTTTCGTGATTAGACATGGTCTTTAAATCTGTGATATAAGCTAAATTTCCAAACCTGTAACCGGTAATAGGTAACTTTCCATGCATAACGGCTAAAGGAGTTACTTGTACACCATTTAACATAAAACTTGATGAATCTATAATATTCTCAGTTAGTTTTGGTGCACCAGCATACCTGTTTTCAGTTTCAAAAATATATGAAAATCTTATTTTCAAATTCTCAATCACTCGCTTTTGAGCATAGATAGGCACTTCCCCCATTTTATAGGTATAAGGTCTTAAATCATCAATTCCTGCTGTATGATCTGAATGTTCATGTGTAAATAATACTCCATTTATGGCACTAATATTCTCTCTCAACATTTGTTGGCGAAAATCAGGACCACAATCAATGATATAACGAATATCGTCCCAAGAAATCATAACAGAAGATCGTAACCTTTTATCTTTTGAATTATCAGACAAACAAACAGGATCGTTATTTGCAATCATTGGTATGCCTTGAGATGTTCCTGTCCCTAGAAAAGTAATCTTCATATCTTACAAAAATAGCATAAAAATTGACTGATAGCAATCAATTTAGTTACCTTTGTTTATAAGCAAAATCTAGCAAAATGTCTATTTCTTTAAAAGGAGATCAAAAAATAAGCAGTGTTCCTGCTACAAAAAGTAAAGCACTTAGAATAAATTTAAACACGGATATCTACGGAACCTTTGCAGAAATTGGTGCTGGGCAAGAAACTGCTCGAAATTTTTTCAGAGCAGGTGGAGCATCAGGAACAATTGCAAAGGCAATGAGTGCATATGATAAAGATTTTTCAGATGCCATTTATGGTATTGAAGAAGATAGGCGCTACGTTACAGAAGATCGATTAAAGAGAATGCTTCACCATGAGGTAGATTTGATAGAAGCTCGCTTAAGTAGAAAAAAACATCCAGATAAATTATTTTTTAGTTATGCTAATACTGTAGCCACAATAGATTTTTCAAAAAAATTTAAAGGGCATGGTTGGGTAGGAATTAGATTTCAACTAGATCCACTTGAGGGGTTTAATGAGATTGTTTTACATCTTAGATTTAAAGAAACTGATGCACGTCTTCAACAAGAAACCCTTGGGGTTTTAGGTGTAAACTTAATTTATGGAGCGTTTTACTTAAATGATAATCCAAAAGAATTATTAAAATCTTTTTATGACAACCTTCATAAAGATCAATTAGAAATTGACATGATCAATTTCTCTGGACCACGTTTTATGTATGTAGATAATCGTTTAATGAGCCTTCAATTAGTAAAAAACAATATGACTACAGCAGTTATGTTTGGACCTGATGGAAATAATCTACTTCCTGCACAAGTATTATATAAAAAAAATATATTGGCTTTACGAGGAAGTTTTAGACCAGTAACTAAAGTTAATATGGATATGTTTGAAAGAGCTAAAGAATTTTTCTTTAGTGAAAAAAAGGTAGATCCAGATAACTCTCAAATTATTTTTGAAATTACACTAAGTAATTTAAGAGCTGAGGGAGAAATTAATGAACGTGACTTCCTTGATCGAGCAGAACTACTGTGTTCTTTGGGACAAAATGTAATGATCACTAACTTTCAAGAATATTTTAAACTCGTTGAATACTTTAGTGAATTTACAAAAGCTAGAATGGGCCTAGCAATGGGTGTTTATAATCTAATTCAAATTTTTGATGAGAAATATTATCGTCATTTAAGTGGTGGTATCCTGGAAGCCTTTGGGAAGTTATTTTACAGAGATTTAAAAGTATATATGTATCCTTACAGAGATGAGGAGAAAAAAGAATTTATTACTAGCGAAAATCTAAAAGTTCATCCAAGAATGAAAGAATTATATAAATTCTTCAAAAACAACGGAAAACTCATTGATATTTCAGATTTCGATCAAGAAATTTTTCATATTTTTTCTAGAAAAGTATTAAAAATGATTTCTAAGGGAGAAGAAGGCTGGCAAGACATGCTGCCTGAGGGCGTTGCTGAAACTATAGTTAAAAAGCGTCTTTTTGGATATTCAAAAACTGGAAAAAAGACTTAAAACATAGAAGTATTAAACCTTTTTAAAAGTTCAAAGTCTAAGTTTAAAAATACTAGCATTGATTGATGAAATCGCTTTAGTTAAAGAACTTCAAAACATTAAAACAAAAGAGAAAGCATTCCGAGTATTAATTAAAGAATACAAAGAACGTTTATACTGGCATATTCGTAAAATAGTTATTTCTCACGATGACGCAGACGATGTGCTTCAAAACACATTTATTAAAGTTTTCAGAGGTATAGATAACTTTAAACATGATAGTAAATTATATTCCTGGCTCTATCGAATAGCAACCAATGAGTCTATAACCTTCATTAACAAAAGAGCTAGAGAGAGAAATATTGATATTTCTGAATTAAAACAGAAATTAGTCACAAACTTACAATCAGATGCCTGGTTTTCAGGAAATGACATTCAAATTGTACTTCAAGAGGCAGTTGCAAGATTACCAAAAAAACAACAATTAATTTTTAATATGAAATATTTTGATCATTTAAAATATCAAGAAATTTCTGAAATACTTGGCACATCTATTGGAGGATTAAAGGCTTCCTACTTTCAAGCAGTAAAAAAAATAGAAATTTATATAAAAAAAAAACATAATTAAACCTTAAGCTAAAAAGAGAGTCTTAGTAATAATGAAACAAGGAAAAAATCATAACAAAGATTGGGAATTAATCGAAGATATAAAAACAGGATTTCAAGTTCCTAAAAATTATTTTATGGATATTGATAACAATTTCTTATCAAAGTTAATTGAAAACAAGCTTCCTAAACATAATGGTTTTGAAATACCAAAAGCTTATTTTGAAATCTTAGAGGATGTTATCATTGAAAAAACAAAAAATAAAAAGGGAAAATTAATAAACTTTAAAAGGAAAAAAATTAAATTAATTTCAGTTGCTGCATCTATTGTATTACTCCTGTTTTTTGGATCAAATTTTATTTACAATACCAATACTGAGCTTTCTTCAGAGGAAATTATAAGTTGGTTAGACATGAATGCTAATTCACTTTCCAATGATGATATTGCATTAGCTTTAACAGAACTAAATATTAATGATATAAATCCATATCTAGCAATTAAAAATGAGGATATTGTTGAATCTTTATTAAATTCTAATGATTTGGATTATCTAATTGAAGATATAAATACTAAATAATTTAAGATATGAAATCAATAAAATTTTTAATGTTAATTGTTGCTATTACTTCAGCAACAAGTAGCTACTCACAAAAAGGAAATAAAATTGATATTGACCGAGTTAGATCTCACAAAATTGCATTCATTACGAATAAATTAAATCTCACAGCTAAGGAAGCTCAGGTATTTTGGCCTGTATATAATGCACATGACAAATTAATGTCGGAATATAGACGTGATGAAATAAATGCCGTGAAAATGGTGGTGAAAGACCCAGAAAGACCTTATTTATCAAAGAAAAATTTTGACAACATAAGTGAAGATGAGGCTAAAAAGATTTACAGAATAGTGACTGACCTTAGAAACAAAACTCATCAAGAAAAACAAAACTATATGTCTAAATTAACTACCATATTGTCCTATAAGAAAATTTTAAAATTGCAAGCAAGTGAAAGAGAATTTAGAAAAGAGTTGTTTAGAAAACTAAAACAAACCAGAAGAAGACCCTAACTAGTATGATGTTATTCTAACTGATTAAACTCAAGTATGAGTGAAGTTCTGGTTTGTTACTAGTAAACTGTCTTAACCAAATGGTTAATTCACAAATTTCGTGAGGCAATAATCTATTTAGTGCTTTTTCTAACTCTTTACAAAACAAATCAGAACTAAAACTCACCTTTTTTAGAACAGTTTTAGAATATTCAAACATCGCTCTTGCCATAAACAAACTTTAATTTATATATACAACGAAGATTATTGAACTATAGTGTATGAATAAAAAATAATTAAAGCTTATTAACTTTCGTTAACAGTTTTGTAGCCTTTTTTTCTAATTCTTCTTCTATAGCCTTAAAATGAGCTTTTTTATTTTCTATATTTTTTGCATTTACTTTTGCTATTAATTCGTCAAAAATAACTATTGCCTCATCTACAATAGCTTCTATTTTTTTTGGATCGCCTGTTGGAGAAACTATGCACTCATCAATAACATCTCCCAATACGTAATTAATATCTTTTTTTAAATTCTTTACACTTGCCATATTTCTTAATTTTAAAGGTACAAATCTAGCCTATTTTATTCAATATTTTTTCAAAGTCATCAAATAATTCTGTTAGGTAATTAATTAAATAACTTATAATAATTTCAAAACATCTTTTATGTGATTTAGAGAATGAAAATCTGAATTTTTGGTTTCATTTGCAGAAACTTTTTCATAAGACCAAGTGATATGAAACGGAACATGAATTGCTGAAGCACCAATTTTTAATAGAGGTAAAACATCTGATTTTAATGAATTACCAATCATTAACAACTGATTTGGATTAATATCAAGATGTTTAATTAATTTTTTATAATCCTCCTCTTTTTTTTCACTCATCACTTCTATATGGTGAAAATACTTTAACAATCCTGATTTTTCTAATTTACGTTCCTGATCTAAAAGATCTCCTTTTGTAGCTACTATTAATTTATACTTCTTGTGAAGTTTTTCTAAAACCTCTTCAACCCCATCTAATAACTCTACTGGCTTATTTAACATCTTTTTTCCTAAAATTAGAATTTTATCTAATTCATATTGAGATATTTTGTAATTAGATAATTTTAGAGCACATTCAATCATTGAAAGCATAAATCCTTTTATACCATATCCGTACAATTCTAAATTCTTAATTTCTATTTTAAAAAGCTCTTGATCTATCTTATTAATAGTCTCATACTTCGATAAAATTTTTGAAAATTCTTTCTCTGCATCTCTAAAATAGGTTTCGTTTACCCAAAGTGTATCGTCTGCATCAAATGCTATTACTTTACAATTTTTATACATTTTGATTTTAAGTATGAGTAATAAATTTATACGTTTTAAATTCAGATTATAACAAATAAATTTATCTTAAAAATGAAACTTACTTTTAAAACTATTCACCAGAATACCTTACATAATTTCTAGGTGTTTCATATAGAGTAATTTCTAAATCTAGTGAGCTTGGCAGATGTTTTCTCAGTTTATTATATGAAACTACACATATGTTTTCAGCAGTTGGATTTAAAACCTTAAATTCTTCAACTTCAAGATTTAAGTTCTTGTGATCGAAAGCATCTTCAATTTCTGTCCGAATTAAATTTTTTAAAATTCCTAAGTCAAACACATATCCTGTATCTGGATCTATCTCTCCAGTAACTGCTACAATAATTTCATAGTTATGACCATGAAAATATGGATTATTACATTTTCCGAAAACCTCTGAATTTTTTTCATCAGACCAATCTGGTTTGTATAATCTGTGTGCAGCGTTAAAATGCGCTTTTCTGTATCCTGTAATTCTAGGCATGTTTTAATTTTGAATATGATTCTTTAAAAATAATTTTAAACCAGGCGGTGTAAAGATTTGGATGCAACTCAATATCATCTTTAATTGACTCTAAACTCATCCATTTAAATGAAGCAACTTCCTCTGGATTAATTTCAGGTAGACCGTCAAAATAACCTACCATAACATGATCTAATTCATGCTCAGTTAAACCATTATCAAAAGGGGCTTTGTAAACAAATGAAAAAATTTCTTTTAAATTGGTTTTAAAACCCATTTCTTCAACTAGCCGCCTTTTGCCTGCTTCAATATTAGATTCACCGTCTCTTTGATGAGAGCAACAAGTATTTGTCCATAGTAGTGGTGAGTGGTACTTATGTGCTGCTCTCTGTTGCAACATAAGCTCACCCTTACTATTAAATATAAAAACTGAAAAAGCTCTATGTAAGACCGCTTTTTCGTGTGCTTCCATTTTTGGCATCAAACCTAATTGATTGTCTTGTTCATCTACCAAAATAACATTCTCTTCCATGAATTATAATTACGAAAACAAAAATACAAAAGTGAACAAATTGAACTTTATGTTTTTTTGTAAATATAGTTATTCAAAAATCTAATATTTATATTTGTATTATGTTAAATATATCAAAATATAACAGAGTTTTACTATGTTTTTTTATTATAATTTGTGTAGGATGCAATTTCAATGAAAGCCTGCAAGCAAAAAAAATAAAAAAAAATAAAACCAAAGTTGTTAAAACGATTGTAAAAAAAATCATTAAAAAAGGTACTGATACTATAAATAAGAAAAATGCAATAAATTTTTTAAAAGCATATGGAAAACTAAATAAGGAGTCTTTAGTCCTCTTTAAGACCAGACTGGGCAACATAAAAATAAAATTATACAATGAAACTCCATTGCATAGAGCTAGTTTTATTTTTTTAACAAAAACTGGATACTTTAACACTACTTCCTTTCATAGAATTGTTCCTAACTTTATTGTTCAAGGTGGAAATTCTGATCATCCTAAAACTCGAAAACTTAGAATGAAGTATAATTACAGAATTCCAGCAGAAATAAAACCATACAGAAAACATAAGTATGGAGCTCTAGCTGCTGCAAGACAATGGGAAGATAATCCAAAAAAAACATCTTCTCCTTTTGAATTTTACATGATACAGGATAAAAAAGGTAGCCATCACTTAGATGGAGAGCACACCATTTTTGGAGAAATTATTGAGGGTTTTAATACTATGGAAAAAATAGCTAGGTTAAAAACTGATAAAAAAGAATGGCCTTTAGAAGAAGTATTTATATCGGCAGAAGTTATAAAATAACACAACCTTCAGGTTACTGTATGTCTTCAGAATTAAATTTTACAGATTTTAATTGATTTTTCCCATCTATCAAATTAGTCCAAACTAAATAAACTATGTTATCCATTACTTCTAATTGAGGAACTCCAGTATTTCTTCCACCATCTATCTCAGAGACAGTAAATGCCTCAGAGATCTCCCCATCTAAAGAAACTTTCTTAACTTTCAGATAGGTTCCAATATCATCTACTTCCATATAACTAACCAGCACTTCTTTAGAGTTTAAAAAAGCAACATCTACTCTACCTATTGCATCTAAATCATTGAGTTGTATTGGTGAATTAAATATATCTCCATTAGATGTTGAAAAGGAGATATTTACCAAAGGTGTATCGTTTGCAGCTGTAAACCAAGCAACTGCTACATTAGCTGAGTTAGCAACCACCTTTGGACCATTCACAGGACATCCATTTATTTTCCATCCGTCTTGGTGAACAGGCGTTGGTGCCTGCCATTCTCCATCTACATATTTTGTACTGTAAATATCTCTG
>CALKFR010000097.1 GCA_938084555.1 uncultured Flavobacteriaceae bacterium
GGTTGAAAAACTTTTCCTAACCCAAAAAACATTGCACCAGTACCTAACCCAAAGTCAGCAGTGGTTGCTTGCATTTTAAGTTCTTCTTTACCAGCCATAGCTACTGTTCTCCAGAACTTAGGAAATCTAGCTATTGCAGCCGGTGTTCCCATACCACCTGTAGCAGCTTCAAATAAAGCAAACTCAAGTAATGTAGGTATAAAGCCACCTGTGGCGTTAGCTGTCATTTCAGACAGCCCCATTTCAAAGTTCTCTTTTTGCTCTGGACTTAGTTTTATAGGCTCTGCTTTTCCAGTTCGTACGCTTTTGGAGTTGTTTACTATAGATACAACTTTTTGTATTTCATCTAATTTATTTCTAGAACTTTCTCCTAATACTTTTTTTACTTCTTCTTGGTTGTAACCACCCCATTGCATTAAAGCAGCTTCACCAGTAGCTCTACCTCCAGTCTCTATAAAGCCAACAACATTAGCAGCTACACCAGTTAAAGGAACTTCTAAAGTTCCAAACTTAGTAGGTATAGGTAGTTTATATGTTTTACCATCTGTAGGTTTTTTTATTAAAGCAGGATCTTCTCCTAGTTCTACTAGCTTGTATAAACCTCTAATTTCAGCTTCAGTTTCTAGCTTTTCTTCTTCCCAGATTCTATAATTTAAAACATCTTCATCTTTTTTTCTAGCTAAAACATTATCTAGTCCACCTTTGTAACCACCAGCTTCTTCAGTTCTAACGCCTAAGTTGTATAAATCATTATAAGTTAAATCAATTTCTTCTATGTCTTTTAAAGTTTCTGTATCAACTAGTCTAACTCCTCCAATGGCAAACTGATCAGTAACTGTAGATATGTTAAAGCCTTTTGCGTTTAAATAATTTTTAACTTTAATTATTTCTGAAGCCTCCTCAACTAATAAATCTTTTAAATTAACTTTAATTTTATCTTTTCTACCTCTACTATCTAAGTATTCTGTTTCTAGTATTTTATTATTCAACAAATTTCTACTTAAATCTCTAGCTGACAATTTTTCCAAGTCGGTTCCTTCACTAGCAAACATGTTTAAAGCAGTGCCCATGTTAGCTGCATTAGCTTCTATTTGTTTTAACTCTTCTTTTTTCTTATCAGAAACATTCAAAGTATTCACCCAGTTACCAGTAGTATCCCAAACACCACCGCCTAAATCCTTTTGTTTATCAACTAAGGCTTGTTTCTGCTCTTTAAGCTTGATTATTCTATCATTATCTTGAGAGCTTCTACCTTGTTTTAATTCTAAATCTTTAATTTGTTCAGCAATTACTTCTACTTGACCATTTAAATCTCTTAAATCTAATTGTTTTTTTGTTAAATTATTTTCTAAATTATTGTATTTCCTTTTTTTGTACTCTTTACTTGCTTCGGCTCTACCTAAAAAATTTATGCTAGTTTCATAAATCATTGGTTCAGCTATGTCATGGGATTTTTGACCAATAAGACTTCTCATCTTGCTGTTTTCATCATCACCGTATATAGCGTAAAAACTATCTTCAGTTATGTTTAAACCAGTTTGCTGTTTAACCTGGTTATATACGTAAGTTTCAAATTGTTTTTGCTCCTTGTCAGACAACTTATTAAAACTAGCAGATAAAGATTCATTTTCTGTTCTTATACCTGGAAAAACTTTTTTAAGATTTGTGGCAGCGTCTATAGCTATGCCTTCGATGCTATTAACTATTGTTAACATTTCACTAGCGTCGGGACTTCTACTTTTACCGCCGTAAGTAACACCTAATTCTTCTGGCAAAAATGGAGCTGATCTACCCTCTTTCTCTATTATCTCTACTTGATCATACAAGTTGCTTGTTGAGGTATCTCCATAGTCGTCGTAATTAACAGTCAAACCTGTTTTGTTATACACTTCTTGTTTTACAGGATCTGTTTCAGTCTTTTTACTTACAAACTCTTTAAACTTATCAAAATCGCTAAATTGAAAAGATGTACCTGCTAAATCAAAGCTTTCTTCTTCACCAGTTGATTTATTTTTAACAGTAATACCATTTATATCAAATGTTGATTCTTCAAATTCAAAGTTAGGATAAAGCTTAGCTAGTTTTTCCTTGTTTTTCTTTAAAAAGTTTTCTTCAGTATCTGTCCAGTCTTGCTCTGTTATTTCAAATTTTTCTTCTACTATAAATCTACTTAAATCCTGAGTGTCATTAATGGGATTTTCTACTATAAAAGCGTCTAAACCTTCTATATTTTTAGTTGGGTCTTTTACTATGAAATCGTCTAAAGAATTTTCTGGCATATTTTATTTTTTAGGCGTTTTTTTAGGCGTTAAGCTTCTTGAATTAGCATCACCTGTTATTATATAAAGTTTTCCATTATACTGTACTGTAGCACCTAATTCTTGAGCATAAAAATCATCAACATTTTTAACAATAGGTACTTCAGGTTCAGTATCTAAGTTTAATCCTAAATTTCTAGCTGCTTCATTAGTGGCGCTAGGTGTAAGGTTTGTTATAAAGTTTTTGTTAGATACAGTAAATTCTTTAAAAGTTGGAGTTTTTTGCTCTACGTTTCCAAGTAAAATGCTAA
>CALKFR010000098.1 GCA_938084555.1 uncultured Flavobacteriaceae bacterium
TACTACTATTATTTTCACCCGAAATTCTTATTGTAGAAATAATCATTGTATTTAATGCATCCATTTCAATGGCACTCATTTCAAAGTAAGGCTCATTAACTATTTCAAATAACAAGTCTTCAGAATAGGTTTTGAAACGATTACTTATTTGATTCCAAATAGAGTTAAATTTATCAAGGTCAGCTACTCTTTTCGCAGAGGTAGGATGCGTATACTGAGTATTTGAATCTGAGAAAGTATATAAAAATTCAGATTTTAATTGTGCTCCATGAAAATCAATAATGGTAACAAGACCTTGGTTTAGAGACCAATTTACTACTTCTTCAATTCTATTTAAATAAACTTGGTCTACAACGTAATCATCAATTGTTCCATTATAATCATTAGAAGTATTAGCAGCAACAGAATATTGAGTTGTAGTTCCGGTTGTTCTAATTCCATAAAAGTCCATTGGAATTCTTACATTATTAAATCCAGCATTTTTAATATCTACAAAATATTGCTCATAGATTTCTGGAGCCCAATTTCCTTCAATAGGAGCACTTAATGTATTTCCAAGGTTAATTCCTCTATCCATTTTTTCAACCATGGCATAGGGGCCTGTTTGTCCTTTAACGTTAATTATAGATAGGAAAAAAAATGCAATAATTATTGTGAAAAATTTCATGTTTTTTTTAAAATTAAAAAAAGGTTAAGTCTTTTAGAATTAACCTTTTTATTTTTTAATAAAAGATAAAAATTATTTTTTATTATTTTGTTGCCAGGTTCTATGGAGCTTGTTAATCATATTAACTTCTTTCATTGTAAACTTCTCTAAAAGATTATTTTTAGTTTCAATAAAAGAGGCCTTATAAATTTCTCGCTTTTCTTCACTTGAGAGATCCTTTCCTCTTATTTTTTTTCTATTGGAATCGTATTTTTCTGATAAAATAGTAAAAATATCTTGCTTTTGATTTTCATCAAAATTCAGTTCTGTGGCAATATATTCTGAGGCTGCCGTTGCTTTTTTTGCTATCTGTGCCGGTATTTTCTGAGCAAAGCTCACAAAGCTTGACCCTAAAAATAAAATTAGTATAATTTTTTTCATCTTCTTGTATTATTATTTTTTTATGAAACGTTTTGTAGAAATAACACCGTTTTCTTGGTTGATTTTAAGAATATAGATTCCTGCTTTTAAACTAGAAGTGTCTAATGAATTGGAGTTCGCCTCTTGATTAATCATTACTTGCCCTAAAAGGTTTATTGCTTTAATACCTTGTATTCTTAGAGGTGAATCTATTGTAATTAATCCATTTGATGGATTTGGATACAATTTAACACTTATTAGATTTACACTAGCAGTACTCAACGATTCTGATGAAAATATTATTTCTTCAATAACAATTGTACCAGTAGAAGGGATAGGAGCACCACCGGCAGGATTTAATTCAACAATTTGAAGTGCCCAAGTTGCTTGAACACCAGTCCAGTTTGTAAATACAGGGTTACCCTCTGTATTTGTTCCTTCGTTTAAATTAATTTCATAAACCTGAGAACTAGAATCATTAGCTAAGATATCTATTCCTGTAAATTGATTGCCTCCTTCTGGAGAAACAAAATTAAGACGATCTTTTGAAGAATTATTTCTGAGAGTTACCCGACAATATTTATAAGTATCTGCATTAACATTATAATAACCTGCTTGTTGTTCAAATTTTGGATATGGGCTTTGATCATTTATATCTAATTCAATTTCACCACTTGTAGGTTGAGTCAAGGAAATGCCATTAGCACCGACAAAACCCTCTGAATCTGATGTATCATCAAATGTGTAAGTGGTTCTTTCGGTAGATGGCAAGTCTGAAAGGAAACTAACTTTTTGAATAATAACATTACCATCTATGGCACTATTTGATGTTAAAGGTCCATTAGCTGGATTTGCGGTTACAAACTGAATCCAAATATGGTCCATATCCATATCTGTATCATCATCTGTAGCGGCATTGTAATTTGTCCATTGGGCATTTGTCAAATCCAAGGTATAACTTTCAGAACCTGTGTTAGGAAGGATATCAATAGATGTATAACGTGTATGAGCTCCACCTGTATTAGTTGGGTCAGTTCCGTCACCACCTCTAAAATGAAGTATTCTTACCCTTGTTAACTCATTAGAATTATTAATTAATTTAACTTCTACATATTTTTGAATACTGGCATCTATATTTGCATTAAGATGTTTAATTCTTGGTTTTCTATTGGTAGTTCCAGTACCATCCCAATCTATGGCAAGACCTTCAGAGACGATGGTAGCCGAGCCTATATTTCCTCCTCCTTCAACCCAACCTAATAAATTTTGATCTGTTTCAAAATCAAACACAACATCTTGGGCATAAAGTGTTATACTAAATAAAAAGGTTAGTAAACCTACAATGTAATTTTTTTTCATAATTGTGTTATTTTAATTTTCTCATTTTTTATCGTTTAGATTTCTATTATTACTTATTTAATTTTTTAATCATACATATCTCCAATGCCTTCGAACATATCTTCATTTTGTTGGTCTATAATCTTCTCAAGAGCTCCAGAATTAATTCTAAACCCATCACCTGGTGCACCAGGGCTATTTGCTTGTGCTTTTTTAGGGCTAAGAATCGTATAGGTTCCAATGGCAGTTAAGGCTGCATACTTACCATAATTTCCAATTTTTTTAAGAGCCTCTTTTCTTGAAATCTCTTCTTTTTGTGTGTTTTTTTGATTTTCCATGTTGTAAAAGATTTCTGTTATTGAATGATTATTTTTCTGTTTAGTACCCTGTTTTCTGTAGCAAGTTTTACAATATAAATACCCATAGGAATGGTGTTCAAATTAATGTTGTTAACGCCGTTTCCTTCAAAAGAGGTTTTTAACATCTCTTTACCGAGAATATTATACAGCTGAACAGTAGCTGTACCGTTTTGTACTCCAGCAATTCTCAGGTTATCATTACTAGAGGTATAGATAATTATGTTATTGTTTGTGTCAAAATCATCTGCACTTAAAACTCCGGATGTGGTATGTAAGTAAAAACGTCCAATACCTGAAAGATTGTTTTCTAGCGTAGTGCTAAAATTAGCATCAGTATCTAACAAAGTAAAACTATTGTCTTGTTTGTCTTCTAGATAAATGTTGATACCAGAAGGGAAGTTGTTTTTAACTGCATCTATGGTAATGGCAGTTCCAGCTTCAGCATTAATCCCTAGAGGAATAATCATGTTTTCATAGTTGTTGGGAGGTAAAGATTGTACCTGATAATCCTTTCCTTCACTATCAGAAACCAAATGCGTGTATATCGCCAACGGATTAGAAACTCCATTAAATAAAGTTCCGTCATAGCCATTGTCAAAACTAGTTGTGGCTCCATCTATATAATAGATTTTAGCCTCTTTAGAGGCTGAGCCATCTGAAAGTGAAAGATAAAGTTCAGGTCTATTTTCGGTTCTTTGAAAAGTGTCAGAAGTATGGTGTGTTTGAAAACTTTTATTAAGTGCCAATGTACCACTAACTCCATCAGATTTGACGAAGAAGGCTTGACCTGGTGCTAGCTTATAGGCATCTGCAGTTACCTTTGTGTCATAACTAGCAGTAGCTTGATTCCAAAGCCAAATAGTTTCTTCATCTAAAACTCCGGTATTTGTTGTTAACATAGAAGCTATATCTGTGTAAGAAGTAAATGGGTTTCCTATAAAATTAAAACCATTACCACCTGTTGAGAGTGTTCTTGAAATATCTGAATTTCTAAAAGTACCTGTAAAGCTAATATCACCAGCTGACACTAATTTTATAATATACCCTTTACCTCCAATAAAATTTCCAGAGCTGCTCGAACTAGAATTATAGTAGGTCCATGTATCTGAAAAAGACCCATAAGATTGTGATAAGCCTACATCAGTATCTTCAGTTGATTGTGCGAGACCTTCAGCTGAAATAAATGCATCTATGTCTTGGCTTGCAACCGGTGATGTAATTCCATACCAATTTGTGGTGGCTAGGGTTCTAGTATATTTTACAGTACCTGAAAAAGTTGATGTCGAAATTAATGATGTTCCTGATGCCATATCAACACTCGCAACAGTAACTGATGATGCAGCTGTCGGGTAATTTGATAATCCAGAAGGTATTGTAACCTCTGAGACAGGATTTGGAACCATATTAGAACTCCAATTTGAAGCTGTATCCCAATCAGAGCTAGTTCCGCCTTCCCATTTTATTCCATCCCAATTAAGGTAGACATCGTCTACATAATGTGTAGTACTAGGAGTTTTAAATTGAATAATTGGATATACTTTATCACCAGCATCATCAGCATCTAACGTTATAATACTTGAAAATATTTGTGTCCAAGTGTTTGCGGTTATTGAATGATTTGAAAAATTATTGGTAGATCCTGTTTTGGTATTTAAAACAATATCTGCATCTCCCAAAGTATATACCCAGGCAGATAATTGATATTTTCTTGTTGAAGCTGGGTGTTCATACCTGTTTCCTTGATTCGAATTATCAGTCAATACTATAACACCTCTTTTTGCGTTATCTGCATCTGCACTAGTAACTAAACTAAGACTATTGTAACCAGATTTAACATAACTAGCGTTAGTATTTTCTGTAAGAGTCCCATTCGTAGAACCTCCATAAGATTGAGTGCCATAAAAATTAGTGTATGTTTTTGCAGTTCCATTAAAACTATCCCATTCTACATTTCCTCCAGCTAAACCTTCACCAACATATGCATTGTCAAAGTAAAAAATTACATTAAGACCGCTACTTTGAGGAATAAATCTTGCATTTAACTCATCACCAGCTACTACATCAATAGACCTTACTACAAAATGCCAATCAGTATCTGGAGCTGTATAAGATGATGAAGGATAAGAAGTACTTCCGCCAGACAATTGTTTAAATCCAAATTTAATAACAGCGTTTGCGTCTGTTTTAATCCAAACACCAAAATAGTATTTTCCAGCTGTGGTTATTGTTATAGTAGAGCTTTGGAAAACACCTTTGTTTTCAACTGTGGGTACAAATTTCACAGAGTTTGTAGAATTTGAAACTACATTGGTTGTTTCTTGAGTGATTGTTGAATTCGCGGGAGTAGAAACCAAACTCCAAGAGGATGGAGAGCCACCACTCCAAGATTCAAAATTACCGTTAGTTAGGTAATTTGCCATTTTTTGGGCATCAGAGTTTTGTGATGCGAAAAACATTAGAAAACATAAAAAGTAAATCTTTTTCATAATAATAATATTTTAAAAATATATTAATTGTATTCTCAATTCTTTATCAAATTTAAAATTGAAATAAATTTTTGAGTAATATTTATGAGTAAAAATCTATAACTTTTGAAGCATTGTGCAACTAATCATTCAAAAACAAATTAAAATTAAGGTTAATATTGTTTGTTAATGGTTGGGCTTCCTGTTATATAGGATAAAGAATTTAGAAATAAATCTATTTCTAATGTAGTTTCTATAAAATATTTCAAAGGGGGTTTTGCAAAGAAGGCATGCCCTACATTTTTATAAAGAACTAATTCACATCTACTTCCAACGGTTTTCATGTTGGTTTGAAAGTTTTTTACGGTGCTCACAGGAATAATTTTATCTTTTGTGCCAATAAGTATTATAGTTGGAGGTGCTCCCTTTGAAATATTATGAATAGGTGAAATTTCTTTATATCGATTTCTAAATCTTTGATAACCAAAAGAACCAGGGCCGTTATCTATTAAAGGGTTTAGTAATACTAGCGCATTTGGTACAGAACTAATTTTTAAATTTTCTTTTGGGTTATCTAAACCTTTAATATTTCCACAAGCAGCAGCTAAATGACCCCCGGCAGAACCACCTCCTGCAACAATCATGTTTGGATTTATGCTCAATTCTTTTGCATTTTCTCTTACATATCTAATTGCAGATTTTGCATCCTCTACTGCTTCAAAAGGAGTGGTGTTGTGCTTGTTTTTAATTCTATACTCAGCAGCTATTGCAATCATTCCTCTAGAGGCAAAGTACATAGATTGTCTTTTAAACATTCTAGGGCTTCCGTTATTCCAACCCCCACCATGAAAAAATACAATACAATTATAAATACTGTCTTTGTGAAAGTTTAATGGCTTATAAACATGAAGATTTAAAAGTGTTGAATCTATTTTCTTATAAACTACTTTCTCCGCTTTAATTATGATTTTATTTTGTTGACTATAGCTATTTTTATTCAGAATTAATGAGAACATTATTAGCAAAAAGAGGCGAAACCTGAATAAACTTGACAATAGCATCACTATTTTTTGTTTAAAATTTCTTGAACAGATTCTTCATCTTTAATATTATCTACAATTCTCCCAAAATCAGTATCTGTTATTTTTCTAAAGTCAGCTAAACTTTTATCATTTTCATACTTTATCATCAAGTTTTTAAGTTTTGCTTTCAATTCAGTTATTGTGGAAGCATAATTAGGATCATTATAGATGTTGTTCATTTGATTTGGATCCTTTTCTAAGTCATACAGTTCCCAGACATCAATATTATAATAAAAGTGGGCTAGGGTGTATTTTTGGGTTCTAATCCCATAATGGGGCTGAACATGATGCCAAAACGGGAATTCATAATAGTGATAATACATAGCATCTTGCCAGTTATTAGGTGTGTTACCCTCTAAGACTGGAACAAAACTAGTTCCCTGCATTTTTTGAGTTGTTGTAATACCTGCTAATTCAAGCAAAGTAGGTGCAAAATCTATATTGGTAATAATATCTTCATTAACAGATCCTGCTTTAATTCTTTCAGGATATTTTACCATAAAAGGCATTCTCAAAGATTCCTCATAAATAAATCGTTTGTCAAAAAACCCATGGTCTCCCAAATAAAAGCCTTGATCAGAGGTTACTACAATGACGGTATTTTCTTCTAAATTATTTTCTTTTAAGTAAGTTAAAACACGTCCAATATTGTCATCAACAGATTTCACACATGCTAAATAATCTTTGATATAATTTTGATATCTCCATTTTTTACCTTCCTCATTTGTCATCCCTTTTGGCTGAACTATTTCTCCTGCTTTGGCTCCGTAAAAATCCCATTGAATT
>CALKFR010000099.1 GCA_938084555.1 uncultured Flavobacteriaceae bacterium
GTATGTTTTAGGGTGTTAGTTTATTTGATTATAATTAAAGTCAACGTTTAGGGTATGAGCAGTAGCTCTCCCCTACAGTTGTTTCTTTTTATTTTACAATAAATTTATCTCCATCATTTGCTAAATGAATAGAGCCATCAAATCCTTTTAACTCATTCAGATACATGTTCTTAATAAAAACGTTATCTGGTGCAGGTGCCAAATGATTTAAAACCAATTTTTTGACATTAGCACGTTGAGCCAACGCTGCAACTTCCGCTGTACTTGTATGATAATCTTGAATATCATAGATGATTTTAGCTTCTCTATCCATTCCAGCTTCGGTTAATTTCTCCTCGAGTATCTTTTGAAAAGACATCAACATAACCTCATGAATCAAAAGGTCACAGTCCTGTGCCATTTTTTCCAATAATTCGTTCCTTTTGGTATCCCCACTTATAATAACCTTTTTGCCATTGTATTCAATCATATAGCCAACTGCGGGTTCTATAGGTTCATGGTTCACATCAAATGCTGTAATGGTAATACCATCTTTTTGAAACACTACCACTGATGAATTTTGTTCAATATGATATTCATGTGGAATGCCTTTTGCTTTAGTGATATCCATAACCTCCGGACCATGATGATCTAGACGATACTCATTTTCAATAGTCAAAAAAGAGTTTGCAGTATTTACAATAGTGGTTAAACTATCAGGCCCATAAATATGTAAATCACCCGTTCTACCCATTACCCATGATCGGCTAATCATGTTAGGTAAGTCCATCATATGGTCTGAGTGATAATGTGTAAAAAATATTCCATCTAACTGGGTTAATGGAAGTCCTATATTTTCCGATTTTTGAACGACTCCAGCTCCTATATCGAACATAAAAAAGTGGCCATTTATGAATACTGCAGTACCTGTTTGTGCTCTTTCTCCTGGCAAGGGGGTAGCTGTCCCAACTGTTACGACTACTATGCCATCTTTTTCGTGAAAAGAATTCGAAATTTTTCTACTAGCATCCAACTGCGTGCGAATAAATATAGGCATCAATTTTTCAGGATAAAATTTGATAGCTCCCCATGCAATAGCAATGAGGATTGTTATTACTGAAAGAATTGAAATGATTAGTTTTTTCATATGTGTTAATTGCAGCTAATGGTTTTGTGTATGATTAGTTGCGTTAAATAAAATTACGACACATTGTATTCTTAAACTAAAAAAAGCAATTAATTGTACACGGTGTTATGCACTTTTCTTCTGGCATTTTTTATATCGTTCCAAGTGATTAGTTCTACATTACTTTCTTCAAGTTTTAATTTAGCGTCCTGGCTTGAGAAATAATCAAAATCTATTTGTCTCCATTCCGAGCCAAAATTCGGATGATTTACGGTGATACCTTTCATTTCGTTATCATCAAACGCGGGATGTATTATTAATAAGTTAAGTCCAGCGCTTAAATTATGGAAAACACTTTCATAATAATTTTCCAACCTTCCTTTTTCAAAATCTTCAAATCTTCCTAAATGAAGCTTATTAATTACAGTGTCATTTTTATCTATATTGGTTTTTGTATCTAGCCCTACCGATTTCATCATCTCTCTATATATTGGTACTGGCAAATTGTATTTTGCACCTAAGTCTTTATAAATTTGAAAGTATTCAGGTTTAGCCGCCACACTATACATATGCGAATCAATATGAGAGGGTTTTAATCCAAACTTAAGTGCTTTTTCGATTTGTGCCTGAAGCTCTTTTTTAACATCAACCAAAGATGCATTTTCTCTAAGTTGCTCTCTTTTTTTATAGAAATGACCGTTCAAATCCACTAAACTTGGAACTTCAGATACAGGTAAAACAGGTCCAAATTTGTAATTTTCCCACTCGCAAGTTAGAGTCAAGTGAATTCCGTTATCAAATTGTGGATTGTTTTTTGCGAATACAGCTATTTCATAAAACCAGGGACATGGAACCATCATACTATATGAATTCACAATCCCATTTTCCAATGCCTGAATTGTAGCCATATTTTCAGAATGTGATAGTCCAGCATCATCAGCGTGAACAATTAATAGTTTAGTATCTTCTGAAAAGCCTAATACTTTTGATAAATTCATTCTTCTGTCAGTTTTGATTTTTGGAATAGTGCATAACGTTTATGTATAAGATTAGTTGCGTGTTTAAGCACCTAATTTAGCAAATACAAACCGAATAGAAAATCCGCGAGGATTTTCATAAGCAAGCTTGAACTAGCAATTAATTTTATACGGTGTTGGCACTTGTTTTTAATTTATTCTTTACTATTAGGAACCCAGTAAATATTAGCATTCCAATACTAGATAATAAATGTACTTTTTTGAAATCCATATTCAATTCAGGGTAAAACAGCAATGCGATTCCTGCATTAATTGACAAGTGAAATAAAATTGCAATAAGAACACTTCCCTTTGAATTAATTACTAACCAAGTAATTATTATGGATAGGCAGATTAGCATAGTAAAATATGTAATGACAGGAATTAAAGATATTGGTTCTCCACTAACCAAGGTCCCGAATGGTGCCCACCATAGTGGAATATGCCAAATAAACCATATAAATCCAATAATGATTGCACTTTTTAAGTTTGAATATTTTTTTTGAAACTCAGGCAATAAAAAACCTCTCCATCCAAGCTCTTCTCCCAAAGGTCCAGCATACAATCCCGCTAATAATATTGTTGGTATCGATAGATATGCCATTTTATCAAAACCTCCAATCTCTCCAATAAACTGGCTGTAAAGTGCAATGCCAATAATGACAAATATTAGAGGTAAAAGAATTAGGTATACATAATATTTTAAAGGAACTTTCCATATAAAGAGCTTCTTGATTA
>CALKFR010000100.1 GCA_938084555.1 uncultured Flavobacteriaceae bacterium
GATAAACGCGTTATTTCATCTGATGTAATTAATAGTTTGATTAGTCTTCCAGTTGAAGAACCTGAAGAAGAAGAGGATGAAGAGGATGAAAAAAATGATAAGGAAAGTGATGAGCCTGAAATGCAAATTCTTCCAGAGGACACCGTGATAAAAGTTTTTGGAATATTTAAATCTTCTCAATTTGATAAAATAGATAATAATAAATTAGCCAAGTTAGGCTTTACCTATACCAGTGATACTTTTATTGATGAAAATTCACCTGAGATTCACCTGTTTAACAGTCAGTATTTGAAGAAAAATCATGCCTACCCATCTTATTATGCCACTAAGGGTTTTGATATCCTATTCGATATTGGAATTCGATTAGCCTCCGGAAAAAAACTAAAAGAGACTTTTAAACAAGGGGTGTCTTATAGATTAGAGAGTAAGTTTGAGTATAGTAAGAGTTTATTCAATACTTCATCAAATAAAGGTATTTATATCATTGAATATAATCCGGATTTAACATTAACCAGAATAAAATAATGTAACCCTTTTAGTTTTAAAAAAACTCCTGATTTCATCAGGAGTTTTTTATGATTTATATTTTCTTCATTTGCTGTTTCATCATTTGCATTTGTTCTTTCAGCATTCCATGTTTATCTAACTTTTTTGCTTCTGCCATTAAAGTTGTGGCTTCTCGTTTTCTTCTTTTAGTCATAGCAATTCCAGCTAATTGTAATTTTGCCATAGCTAAGTCATGATCCATAGATAGCCCTAAACGAATGGCTTTTCTTAAGAATTTTTCAGCTTGAGTCATATTAGTTTGAGAAAGCATTATACCCTGTAAATAGTTATAGTACCCCTCTTGTTTTTGTGTAAGTGCGGCACTTGGATTTTTAATATAAGTTAACCATTTTTGAGCTCCAGGGAAATTTTGTTTTCTTAATTGTAAAAAAGACAATAAAATAAACTCATTTTTGAAATACAATAAGATAAACATTCCTGTAAGGAATAAGATCGCGATACCATTACCAATGTGACCTTGCCAAAATTCAAAAACAGACCAAACTATGGTTAAAAATGCTAATGCTAATTTTATATTTTTATGAAACATACTGTTAATTATTTATGAGTACTAATGTACACTTTTCTTTTATTTTTTATAAAATTTTCGATGTTTAAACCAAGCTATAGTTCCAAGAATTAAAACAAACCCCACAGAATAAAATACAGAATTAGGTGTAATTACTTGATCACCACTTGCATAGGAATGAAGCCCCGACAAATAAAAATTAACTCCAAAATAGGTCATCATTATTGATCCATAAGAAATAATTGACCATAGATTAAATGTATATCTACTCCTTAGACCTGGTATCAATCTCATATGCAATACAAATGCATAAACCATTATAGATACTAAAGCCCAAGTTTCTTTTGGGTCCCATCCCCAATAGCGTCCCCAACTTTCATTAGCCCACATACCTCCTAAGAAATTTCCTATGGTTAACATAATTAATCCTATAGTTAATGCCATTTCGTTGATTGTAGTGATTTCTTTGATGTTTAAGTCCATCTTTTTCTTATTCTTTTCTGTAGTGAAAACAGTTAAAAATAAGGCTACAATTCCCAAAATCATTCCCAAAGAAAAGGGGCCGTAGCTTGCAACAATTATCGAAACATGAACTAATAACCACCAAGAATTTAATACGGGTTGAAGATTTGCAATTTCTGGATCTAACCAATTTTGATGTGCAAACCCTAAAATAACAGCTGTTAAAAAAGTTGTAGCTGCTATAGTTAATGATGATTTTCTTCCAAAAGCCAAACCAAATAGCATGGTGGCCCAAGCAACATATATAATAGATTCATAAGCGTTACTCCAAGGAGCATTTCCGCTAATATACCAGCGACTCATTAATCCTAATATATGTATACTAAATAGAAGAATTGTTATACCAACTAAAACTTTTACAACCAGCCTTATCCATTTTTTGTCATTAAATATTTGAAGAATTACAAAAAAGATTAGAAAAATACTCGTAAACCCATAATACTTAGCCAATTTCTTGAAAATCTGTAATTTATTATAGGTGATTTCCAAATCTATTTTTTCTTTGTTTGGATATACTTCCTCACCATATTTTTGTTGAAATTTTTTAATTCCTGCTAATAGTTTATTGGCTTCTGTATAATTATTAGTTTTTTTAGCATCCTGTAATAATCGAATATATATGGGTAAGGATTGTCTTACAAATAATGAATCTTTTCCAGTGAAGTTAGCTCTTGATCCTTCAGGGTAAGAAACCCATTTATTATTTTCATCATTTAATTTTGGATAGATTCTTAATATACTCAGACTTAATGCTTGTGAAAACAAATAGATTCTCCTATCAATTTTTATGACATCTTTTTCAAATTTGTTTTTAACATTTTTTTTCTGGGCCTCTACAACATAGTCACTAATTTTTGATTCTGTTCCTTCGTAAAAATCGGCAAGAGCTGCATGAGTAGCTTCTTCATTAACGCCTATAATTTCTCGAATTTCGGTATTTCCATCTTCCAAATAAATAAAAGGGACATTAAACCAAAGTTTTGAGTTTTCTATTATAGATAGAAAGACTTGGCTAGGTTCTATTCCGTTAAAATCATCATTATGATACACTTTTCTAACCAATTCAGAGGCAAAAGTATGTGCTGGTTTCATTCGTCCGCCTGCATCTTGAATAATGAGGGTATTGAATTCTTCAGCGTGATTTAATTCTACTAAGTTTTCTATGAGTACAGAATCAATTTGTTGCTCTGTAATTTTAGCTAAATGATTTTTTTCAGTTTGAGCTATTCCAGAAACACTTATAAAAAGTCCAATAAAAAGGGTAAGTGCTGCTTTTTTCTTTTTAATCTTCTTTAATGTTTTCTTCAAGCTATCGAATCTTGTACCTGGTGCGAATAGAATAGAAATCATTCCAATATACAATAAGGAATAACCAATATAGCTTATTAAAGTTCCCCAAAAATCATGGTTAACAGATAGGTGTGTCTGTTCTACTTCACCCGAAAGATCATAACTGGCTTGGAAAAACTTATAGCCTTTATGGTCTAAAATATGGTTCATGTAAATTCTATAATCAAACGTTTCGTCAGGATCTATGACTGTAATTTCACTAGCAAAAGCTGCAGCACTTTCAGATCCAGGATACTTTTCTAATTGAAAATCATTTAACTTAACTTCAAAAGGGGTTTTTAGTATTTGTGGGCCATAATCTATTCTAAAGTTTAATCCATTCAAAGAAAATTGAGTAGGTCTTTGAGGAGCATATTTTCCACCATATATTTCAATTTCTTTTGTTTTTCCGTCTACGGTAACATCTAACACTAAGGCAGCTAGTTTGGTATCATCTTTTTTGGAACCTCTAACCGTTTTTAATTCTCCTTTTTTAACGGGTTCTGGTATTACAAATGGTAGTTCACCAACCCTGTATAAAGATCTGAGTTGAAATTCTTCAATACTATCTTTAATAATAGTTCCTTCTGCTCTATCAGCCATTCGCATCCAAGTTCCATTGTTTCGTGTTTGAATCTTTAAAATTCCATCTTCTCTAAATAAATTAATAGTACCGGAATTATTGGGAGCTTCAAACCCAACTAAAACACCATGTATGTTTTGTAGATCTCCTTTTTTTATGTAATGTTCATGTCTAGATCCACTACTAGATTCAACTATAAATAAAAATTCTTCTCCTGTTTCACTTTCAAAAAATTCTTCTTCTGCCCAAGGAATGTAGTCTGATAATTTAACAGAGAAAATTTGATCTTTAAATTCCTCATTTAAACTCCAATCATTACTTCCCTTAGCGGAGAATAATGTAGATTTATGAAATGTTTTTTGTACTTCATTGTTGTCAACAACTAAGTTCACATATGTGGTTTCAGATAGAAATTCTTGAGTAGTCTCTCCTTCATTAATAAGCATTAACCCTTCGTAGCCTACATATCTAGTAATTCCAGCTCCAATTAAAATTAGAAGAAATGATATATGAAATAGTAATACAGGCCATTTTTCTTTTCTTAACAATCGATATCGAAAAATAT
Organism: uncultured Flavobacteriaceae bacterium; assembly: GCA_938084555.1. Classification (GTDB taxonomy): domain Bacteria; phylum Bacteroidota; class Bacteroidia; order Flavobacteriales; family Flavobacteriaceae; genus Polaribacter. The sequence continues at coordinate 4,075 of CALKFR010000100.1, forward strand.
TTCCAAAAAAATTGATTACAAAAAATACCATAATAGCTTCAAACCACCAAGCATTATATACTAGGGCCTTAGCAGTTTCAGTTCCATAATCATTTTCAATAAATGTTGCAACTCCCATGGCTATCGAGTACACTATAAAAAGCACTGCAGTTAGTCGTGTAGAGTAGAAAATATCGAATATTTTTCTCATCCTATAAAGGCTTATAAATAAGTTGCAAATTTATGAATTATACAACGAAAAATTCATTCATTCTCTTCTTTTTTAAAACTAAAAAAATCTTGTTAACTAAAGTTTAACAAGATTTTTATGAACTGAATTCATTCAGTTTGTTTTTAAGTAAATATTAAAACTTAATTAATTAGTTTTGGGGGGCCTGGTGGTATTTGAGGCTCATAAACTTTATCTCCTTTTCTTTCTAAAAATTCTTTTTTAGCACCTTCTATTAATTTGGGGTTTTTATAAAAATCAAGCATTGTCATC
>CALKFR010000101.1 GCA_938084555.1 uncultured Flavobacteriaceae bacterium
GAAAAAAGAATTAATGAGAGACATTTATTTATTTTCAAGAAACACTGGCCCAGCGATGTCACCATTCAATGCTTGGATATTGTCAAAAAGTTTAGAAACCTTGTCTGTTCGTGTAGAAAAACATTGTGAAAATGCTTTAAATCTAGCCCATTCTTTAGAGAATAATGAAAAAGTAAACTTTGTTAAATACCCTTTTTTAAGATCACATCCAAACTATGAGGTTGCTAAAAAGCAAATGAAGTTAGGGGGTAATATTTTAGTTTTTGAAGTTAAAGGAGGGATAAAATATGCCCAAAAATTCTTGAATAATCTTAAAATGTGTTCATTGTCTGCCAATCTTGGAGATACAAGAACTATAGTTACTCATCCAGCTTCCTCAACTCACAGCAAGCTATCCATAGAAGATTTATTGAAAGTAGGAATAACTGAAGGATTGATTAGAGTTTCAGTTGGTTTGGAAAACAGCGACGATATTATTTATGATTTAACACAGGCCTTAGTAGATGAGTAATATTTATAAAGAAATCCAAAAGCGAATTCTAGTTCTAGATGGAGCTATGGGAACGATGCTTCAACAATATAAGTTTAGCGAAGAAGATTTTCGTGGAGATCGATTTAAAGATTATACATCTCCTTTAAAAGGAAATAATGATTTGTTGTCTATTACACAGCCAGAAGCAGTAAAAGAAGTTCATAGAAAGTATTTTTATGCTGGTGCAGATATTGTTGAAACCAATACTTTTTCTGGAACAAGGATAGCCATGGCCGATTATAAAATGGAAAATTTGGTTTATGAGTTAAATTATCAATCTGCAAAAATTGCGAAGGAAGTTGCGCAAGAAGTAACTCGAAAAGAGTCTTATAAGCCAAGATTTGTTGCTGGATCTATAGGCCCTACAAATAGAACAGCTAGTATGTCACCAGATGTAAACGATCCCGGCTACAGAGCAGTCACTTTTGATGAATTACGAATTGCATACAAAGAACAAACTGAAGCTCTATTGGATGGTGGAGTAGATCTTCTATTAGTAGAGACAGTTTTTGATACATTAAATGCAAAAGCAGCATTATTTGCAATTGAAGAAGTAAAATCAGAGAGATTAATTGATGTTCCTGTTATGGTTTCAGGAACTATTACTGATGCTTCGGGAAGAACTTTATCTGGACAAACAGCAGAAGCATTTTTAATTTCAATATCACATATTCCTTTGTTAAGTGTTGGTTTTAATTGTGCTTTAGGAGCCAATTTATTACAACCACATCTAGAGGCTATTGCATCAAAAACTGTCTTTGCAATATCTGCACATCCCAATGCGGGGTTACCAAATGCTTTTGGAGAATATGATGAAACTCCAGAAGAAATGGCTACACAAATTGAAGAATACTTAAAGAAAGATCTTATCAATATTATAGGAGGCTGTTGCGGTACAACCCCAAATCATATTTCTGCAATAGCAGGAATAGCTAAGAAATATCAACCAAGACCAATAAAGATAGTTGTATAATGACCAAAAATTCCGAAAGATACATGCGGCTTTCAGGTCTAGAACCACTAATTATTACTTCTGAAAGTAATTTTATTAACGTTGGAGAAAGAACCAATGTTGCTGGTTCACGGAAATTCCTACGGCTTATTAAAGAAGAGAAATTTGATGAAGCATTAGCTATCGCAAGAGATCAAGTAGATGGAGGTGCACAAATTCTAGATATCAATATGGATGATGGTTTGATTGATGGAAAAGAAGCCATGGTTCGTTTCCTTAACCTTATTGCTGCTGAACCAGATATCTGTAGAATTCCATTGATGATTGATAGCTCAAAATGGGAAATCATAGAAGCAGGATTACAAGTTGTTCAAGGGAAATGTGTAGTGAACTCTATTTCCTTAAAAGAAGGAGAAGAAAAATTTATTTGGGAGGCAACACAAATCAAACGCTATGGAGCTGCTGTTATTATTATGGCATTTGATGAGGAGGGTCAAGCAGATAACTACCAGCGAAGAATTGAAATAGCAGAACGATCGTACAAAGTTTTGGTCAATAAAGTTGGTTTTACACCTGAAGATATCATCTTCGATTTGAATATTTTTCCAGTAGCAACAGGAATGGAGGAACATAGGCAAAATGCAATAGATTTTATAGAAGCAACACGTTGGGTTCGACAAAATTTACCTCATGCAAGTGTCAGTGGAGGAGTAAGTAATGTTTCATTTTCATTTAGAGGGAACAATACAGTTCGTGAAGCCATGCATTCTGTTTTTCTCTATTATGCAATACAGGCAGGAATGAATATAGGCATTGTAAACCCTACTATGTTAGAAATTTACGATGATATACCTAAAGATTTATTAGAATATATTGAAGATGTAATTTTAGACAGAAGAGATGATGCTACAGAACGATTATTAGATTTTGCAGAAACTGTAAAAGGAGTCAAAAAAGAGAATGATGAAAAAGCATTAGAATGGCGAAATCTTCCATTACAGGAGAGAATTACACATAGCTTAGTTAAAGGAATAGACGCTTTTATAATAGAGGATGCAGAAGAAGCGAGGCTAAGCCTAGAAAGACCATTGCATGTTATTGAAGGATATTTGATGACAGGTATGAATGTTGTTGGAGATTTATTTGGAACTGGAAAAATGTTTCTACCTCAAGTAGTTAAATCTGCACGGGTTATGAAAAGAGCTGTAGCTCACTTATTACCTTTCATTGAGGCTGAAAAAGATGGAAAACAAGAAGCTGCAGGAAAAATATTGATGGCAACTGTAAAAGGGGATGTGCA
>CALKFR010000102.1 GCA_938084555.1 uncultured Flavobacteriaceae bacterium
TCTACCTTTACTTCCTTTATATTCTTTAGAGTCTTTTAAACCTTGTAGCTCTTTAGGTATTAAATGTTGAGCAACTCCATCAACCATTATATCTATTAAAGCTTCTTTGTTTTCTATAGAAGTTTTACTATTTTTAATTTCATGAAAACGCTTCATTATATTAAACATCTCTAAAGCATGCTCATTGTGGGTCAAATCTGTAGACTTACCTTCTTTCTGCCTTGGTTTAGTAGTTATACTCATCATTGGCACTAAACCTCTAGGTAGTCCACTTGAAGCGCTTGTCTGTAGTTGACCTAAGAACAAACTTTCAGAATTTTTAATATTTAGTATAGATTTAAAAAATTCTTTGTAAGCATATCTATTAGCTTCGTAAGTAGCATCAATAGCCTCTTGTGTGGTATTAAAGTCTTTTAATGCTTGTTGACTTGAATATATTTTTTGTTGCTCAGTTAGCCAAGATTCAGGATTTTTATCATATAGTTTAGCAAACACTTCACTTCTAGCTTTGTTACCATCTCCTTTTCCCCATTTAGGTTGAAAAGCATATTTAGTTTTTTCTATATATTTTTTAGTTTTTTCTTTGTTTTTTACTTTACCAAAGTTAGGATCTTCTAATATGCTTCTTATGAACTCAGCGCTTGATTTAACTCCAAAGCTTTTTTTAGTCATAGTGTCTCCATTTTTAAATTTACCACCATGACCAGTATAGTCTCTAAACTTTAACATACTTTTAGAATTTAAAGAATTTATGATATAACTAAAAACAGTACTGTTTCCGGCTTCTAACATATCTAAATCTAAGTCTTTAAATATTTCTTTAATAGTATTTTGATATTCTTTTATGTTTTTATCAGTTATTGCTACGGTTTTGTACTTAACACCGTCAAATTTTCCAGCTCCTTGATATTCAACTTTTAATTCTTTATAAAGCTTTTTATAATCTCCTAGCTCTTTTTCAGCAAATATTTTAGCATCTTCTATGTTTAAGCCTGTTGCTTCAGATAGATCTTTAACGTAAGCATCAAAATCTTTAACATCTCTTTCTTCTATTAATCTTTTAATTTCCTTGTTATTTGTAGGATCATTTATAATTTTCTCAAAAGAGCTTAATACTTCTTGAACTCCTTTTTCAGACATACCTGTTTTTCTTATTATTTCAGATATATCATTTAAATCTACTATGTCTCTACCTTCATCTCTTAAATAAGCTAAAGCTTTTAATCTTTGCTCTTGAGTAATATTCTTTATTCTCTCTATGCTTTCTATAAATATAGGTTTAGAAGCCATAGCTGGCGACTTACCAGAAGATAAGTTTTCTTTTTCATTAACTGTTAAACCATCTTTTTTTCTTATAGTTCTATTAGTTATAGCTTTTCCTGTTTGATGTATTAAAGCTTTTACTCTTTGATCTATTTTACCGTTTTCTTTTAACGTTTGCAACTTATCACCACTTATGCCAAAATACTCTTCAAACTTTTCTTTATTAAAAGGTTTTTTATTTTGCTCAATTAAACCAGGCCCTGTTTTAGCTCTTTCTCCTTTAGTGTAAAACTCATTTAATAACACAGTTTGAACTCCAGTAGACGTGCCTCTAATACCTTCTCTAGCTCCTTCTCCAGCTAAACCGTCAGGAAGTAAATCATAAAGCATTTTACCGTTATCTCTTATAAACTCTTGAGATGATATAACTTCTTTACCGGATAATCTTGTAGATCCTTTTTTAACTTGACCATTGTCGTCATTAACTTTAGATTCTTTTACACCAAACTCAGAAGCTACATTTGAAAGATCAGGAGTTTCTTTGTAAGATTCAGGCAATTTATCTAATCTAGTAGATATATTTTCTTCTGTAGACTTTTGTTTAGTAGGTTCTATAATAGTTATTGGTTCTATTAAAGCTTTACCTTCGGCATCTGTTTTACCTTCTTCAAATTCAACTCTCTCAACTCCACCAACAGCTTCCTCCATTTTCATAGTCTCCATGGCTATTTCAGCTCCTTCACCGCTAATAACATCTTTAAACACTATCTTATTACCTTCTCTAAAACCTAACTTAGATTCAACTATAGCATTACCTATTTGTAATCTTAAATTATCTATAGCGTAAGCACCAAATGGTACTTCTAAATTTTCTACTTGTCTTTTTCTTTCAGCAAACTGCTCAGCTGTTTCACCAGCTTTTTGCTTCATGTTTTTAGTTTCACCGTAAAGCTCAGCGTATCTATAAAGCTTTTTATCTAAAGCTTCTTTCATAGCGTCTCTATCAGTAGAGCTTTTAAAGTTAAAATCAGATTTAGTTTCCCATGTTTTTAAAACATTTTCAACTAACGGCGTATTGTTCCAGTACAAGTTAAACACATCAGCATCTGTTTTAGCCTCGTAAGCTGTAGGTAATTCTTCTCTAGCTTGATTAGCTTTTATTTCTTTAACTACTTTTTCATTTTCTGCGGCTCTTTCTATAGAAGAAGCTTTTATATCAAGACCTTCTTTAGAAGCCATTGTTTTAGCTTTTTTGTAATTAGCGTCGATGTTTGCTGGATAATATTCTACATCTGATAAATCTACTTTACCTAAAGCTGCAAATTGACTAGCTGATACATCGGAAACATAACCTCTTTGATATTCTTTACCTAAATCACCTAGCATTTTAACTAGGTCTTCAGCTGTTCTAGGTTCACCAAAATTACCTAATCCATACTTTTTTCTAATTAATCTAAACTCAGATTTTAATTCTTTAACTAAAGATCCAGCTAAATATTTGTTTTGGTAATACATTTTAGGATCTGATAGAAGCTCAGTTAAGAAAGCTATATACTCTTCGCCCTGCACGTTTTTATCCTTATACTTCTCTTGTATGCCTCTTCTTAATTCAGTGTCTTTAAACGCGCCGAAATCAACTCCTTTAAACATCTCACGCATCTTGTTAGTAAATATAGTTTTAGCTTCTGGATTGTTTTTAAAATAAGCGTTAAAAATTACGTGAGATAATTCATGCAAAGGTTTTCCAGGAGTGTATTTATCTATATCTATTTCTATTTTATTTGTTTCAGAATTGAATTGAGCTGTGTTACCCTT
>CALKFR010000103.1 GCA_938084555.1 uncultured Flavobacteriaceae bacterium
AAAAATACTACTATTTTTTTATACCTTTATAAAAAAAAGCTAAGGATGTCCTTTTTACTTTCTGCAAATTTATTTGAAGATCAATGGAGTTTTATTATTCTAAGAGATATGCTTCTTCTCAAAAGAGCTACCATCAAAGAATTTAAGTCTTCTAGAGAAAAAATTGATGATCATTCACTCTCAAAAACATTAAAAAAACTTGAAATTAATGAGTACATAGAAGTATTACATGATCGTGATCCTGAGAGCGATTACCAAAAATACATTGTAAGCTCTAAAGGTCTTTCTGTATTACCTATTTTAATGGAACTTTATCTTTTTTCTTGTAATAGTTTTGATGAAGCTACATTAAGTCCTTTTGAGATAAATTTTAAAAAAGAAGCAACCCAAAATTGCACACTTTTAAAGAAAAAAATCATTAGAGAATACCATAATTTTTCACAAAAATTAAAAATAGAGGTAGCTTTTTCCTAAATAAATTATTTTATAACAAGATAAGGAACAATCCAGGCATCTAAATATCCTTGCTCTACATAATTTGGTAATTCTTTCATAGCCTTTCTATATGATCTGTCTCTTTTAATACTAACTCTATGAAAGCCAAGAACTGTTTTTTCTAAAATTTGAACTTCTCCTAAATTTAGTTTTAACAAACTCATTTTTAAATTTTCTGCTCTTCTTCTATCTAAGAAAGACCCTAAAATAGTATGATATATTTTTATTTTTTGAACTGGTTTTTCTACTTTCTTTTCTTTTGTGTCTATAACTAGCTCTAGAGGTTTTGTTGCATTAGCTACTGTAATACTGTCTTGTTTATTCTTGCTAGAAGCAAAGACTTGATTTATGAGTGCTATTTTTTTCTTTGAAAGTTCAGTTTTTTCTATCTGAAGACTATCTAATAACTGAGCGTATGCTTTAGAGGCATAGGTAATTTCTTTCAGATATTGTTTAAAGTCTTTTAGAAGTTGTTTGTTTTTTTGTTCTTTTAAGTAAGCTGTATATTGTAAAGCATAGGTTTTATCTACTCCATAACTATTAGATGAAAAATACATGGTATTGTTGATGGCTCGGTAATAAAATTCATCATAAATAGTGTTTATTTCTGAACCTAAATTTTCTGGAACATCATCTGTATTCTCTAGATTTATTTTAAAAATATCTAAGCCTCCTAAACCTAGATGACCGTCTGATGAAAAGTATAAATTATTTTGAGCATCTAGTGTAATAAAATTTTCTCTTTTACTTGTATTAATTGTTGGTCCTAAATTTTTTACATTAGAAAAAGCACCTTCTTTAGAAACATCTGCTACATAAATATCGGTAGCACCTAGCCCACCGGGCATATCACTAACAAAATATAATTTTGTAAAATCATGATTATACACAGGGCTTGAAAAATTATATTTTTTTTGATTGATGCTAATTTGCTTAGGAGCAGTATCAGTAGAATCATTTAAAACTAATTCATAAATTTTTAGATTAGATTTATTTTTTCTGTAAATAATTCTACGACCTTTAAATTCATTGAGCGTAATTAAAACTTTGGTTTTATTCCTATTGTATGAATAAGCTCCTTGATTAATGTCTATTTTAAACTGAAAGAGTTCTTGATATTGTAAAGAATCTTTATTTTTTACTAAGTTTTTTGAGTACCCATCCTGTATTATTGTGCTATATAAATTTTGGTCCTCTTCATGATAATTAAAGACGCCCATCAGTGAATCTACTTTTGTTAAAATAGTATCTTCCGGTCTCTCAATGGTATTGCTAATATATTTATCTAAAACAGTATCGCTTATCGTAAATTTTTTTGAAAATTTTTGATATGCTATTGTATCCTTAAACACTAAATTAAGGTGCATATAATTTAATTTGTGAAACCGATCTGTGGTTGTTCTTCTTTTAAATGCTATATCATAATATTTCTTAGCATTTTCATAGTCTCCAATATTATAATAACTATGTGCTAGTTTTATAAGGTCAGAAAACTGCATGGCATATTTGGTGGCTGTAATAGTTTTATAGTTTTCTATAACCGAGCTGTAATTACTTTTTAAATACTGCTCATTGGCAACGCGAAGACTCCTCTTTTGAGAGAACACAAACTGAGAACAGATAACCATGATGATAAGAAGCTTTGTTTTCATTAGAAGAATCTTGGATTAATTATTTTATTAGTTTTAAATTCCCATCGTACAAAAAACTCACTACTGTTTCCAGTAAAATCTCGCAACCTATTAGTTTCGGAATCATGACTGTATCCTATAAGCATGGAATCTGAAACATAAAACCCAGCAATAGCACTCATGGAAGATTTTAACCTGTAGGATACACCAAGTATAATTTTATCATGGAGAAAAGTATTTAAAGAGACATCCATTTGAATGGGAAGATTATCTACATATCTCAACATGGTAGATGGTTTTAATTTAACTGTATTAGATAAATTTACCACATGCCCTGCTGTGAGATAATAATGTTGTTCATCTGATGCATTAAATACAATACTATCATCGTCAAAATGATTTTGTCTAACAACACTAGGTGACGAAAACCCAACATAGGTTTTTTCACTATAAACAAATACACCAAATCCAAAATTTAATGAAGATAGATTTCTAATATTTTTAGAAAAGAAAGGGTCTGATGGATTGTAAATATTTAACAAATCAAAATTTACATTTAACACATTGTAGGCCAACTTAATTCCTAAAGAGGTATTCCAACGTTCACTAATTCTTATCAGAGAAGAAAAATCTACTGACGAACTAAAATCTGTTACTGGCCCAATATTATCACTAACTATATTTATCCCTATTCCTAAATTCTGAAATAATGAGGGGTGTT
>CALKFR010000104.1 GCA_938084555.1 uncultured Flavobacteriaceae bacterium
GCTTTTTTTAAATCGTAAATGATATCATTACTGCTTTCTAGACCTACTGAAACTCTAATTAATCCATCTGTTATTCCTACCTCTAATAAATCTTCTCTAGATAACTTTCCATGTGTTGTTGATGATGGATGCGTAACAATAGTTCTTGTGTCTCCTAAATTTGCTGAAAGTGAACACATCTTAATATTATTTAAAAATTTTCGTCCCGCATCAATGCCTCCTTTGATTTCAAAAACAACAATATTTCCGCCCATTTTCATTTGTTTCTTTGCAATTTCATAGCTGCGGTGAGATTTTAAAAAAGGATACTTCACTAAATTTACTTGCTGATGTTCTTCAAGAAACTTAGCAACTTTTAATGCATTTTCACAATGCCTTTCTACACGAACAGCCAATGTTTCTAAACTTTTTGATAGTACCCAAGCATTGAATGGTGACATTGCTGGCCCAGTATTTCTTGAAAACAGATACACTTCTTTAATTAACTCTCTTTTCCCAACAGTAACGCCGCCAAGAACCCGACCTTGACCGTCTATTAATTTTGTTGCAGAATGAATCACCAAATCTGCTCCAAATTGTATAGGATTCTGAAGGTATGGAGTCGCAAAACAATTATCAACAATAAAAATTAGATGGTGCTTTTTTGCCAGTTTCCCTAATTGCTCTAAATCTAGAATATCAACACCTGGATTTGTTGGCGTTTCTAAATACAGGATTTTTGTATTGGATTGAATTAAACTTTCTATCTGATCTACTTCATCTACATTAAAATAACTTGTTTCAATATTCCATTTTGGAAAATATTTAGTAAATAGTGTATGTGTTGAACCAAAAATAGAACGACAAGAAACCACGTGATCTCCAGCATTTAATAGCGCAGCAAACGTTGAGAAAATTGCTGACATACCTGTCGCAAAGGCATAACCTGCCTCTGCTCCTTCTAACGCTACTATTTTATTAACAAACTCAGCTGTATTTGGATTTGAAAATCGACTATATAAATTGCGCTCTTTTTCTTCTGCAAATGATGCTCGCATTTCTTCTGCATCTTCAAAGATAAAACTAGACGTTAAATATAACGGAGTTGAATGTTCTTGAAATTGAGAACGCTCAGTTTGAAGCCGAATTGCTTTTGTTTCAAAATTCATATACTATTTTTTCTTAACGATTTTATACTAATTTAAAAATTGGTCTCAAAATATTATCCAATTGATCAAATTCTATTAAAAAAGCATCGTGCCCATGAATAGATTTAATTTCATTATAGGATACATCAACAGAAGTTTTTGATAATTCTCTGAAGGTTTCCTTATTCTCTTCTGCTAAAAAAAACAGATCAGAATCTATAGCTACAATATGAATTTGTGCCCTTATTTTACTTAGATTATCTATGTAATTTTCAGAATTAGTTGCTTCAATTGTTCGTAATAAATGATTCATCATTTTATATGCACTTAACTGAAATCTTTCCTGAAGTTTTTTACCATGATGCAATAACCAACTTTCTATATTGAAAATCTTCAATTCTTCATGAACAGATCTATTAAACTTAGCTTTGTATGATTCAGGAGTTCTATAGCACATCATGGCATGCATTCTTGCATCATGCACTGGGTATTTAGAATTCAATAAAAATTGTTCTTGAATACAGCAATTGGCAATTAACCAATCTGTAGATCTCCAGTCTGAAGCTATCGGTATAATGTGTGAGGCAATAACTGGATCTAAAACCGCCATTTCCCAAGCAATACCTCCTCCTAAAGAGCCTCCTATAATGGCATGTAATTTATAAATGCTCATTTTTTTTAGAGCTATCAAAAATACATTAGCGATATCTTTAGCAACAAAATCTTTGTAATTATCTATTAAAAAACCGTCATATCCATTTCCTGGAATATTAAATGCCAAGACAGTAAATTTTTTGGTATCTATGGTTTTTCCATTTCCAATGACTTCTTTCCACCAACCATTTTCACCAACTACATTACTATTTGCAGTTAACGCATGATTTACTAAAACTACCGGAGCAGTTCCCAGTTCTAAACCAAACAATTGATAGCTTAATTGAAGGGTTGAGATTTGAAAACCACTCTGAGTAGTATAATCATTGATTTGTATGTATGACAGTTCTTTGTTCAAATTTTTACACTAAAACTTCTTTAGGAATTTTAGAAAATGCTGCCTTTAAATCAAGCTTTAAATCGTCAATATTTTCTAATCCAACAGATAGTCTTATCAAATCACTTGAAACTCCTGCTGCAAGTTGTTGATCTTCATTTAATTGTTGGTGGGTAGTACTAGCTGGGTGAATTATCAAAGATTTTGTATCTCCAATGTTAGCTAAAAGAGAAAATATTTTAGCATTGTCTACAATTGTTTTTGCAGCTTCATAGCCACCTTTTGCTCCAAAAGTAACCAGACCGCTTTGACCATCTGGCAAGTATTTATCTGCCAATTCCTTATATTTACTCGAGGCTAATCCTGGATAATTTACCCAAGCAACTTCCTCCTGTGCTTCCAACCAAGTGGCTAATGATAATGCATTTTTTGAATGTTGTTCAATTCTAAGTTCTAAGGTTTCTAATCCTTGAATTATTTGAAAAGCATTTGTTGGGCTCAGGGCTCCACCAAAGTCTCTTAACCCTTCGAGAATAAGCTTAAAGGTAAAAGATGCTGCACCCAAAACATCATGATAGACTAAACCGTGATATCCTGCAGATGGTTCAGTAAATTCCGGAAACTTCCCACTAGACCAATCAAAAGTACCCGCATCTATAATAGCTCCTCCAAGAGATGTACCATGCCCTCCAATATACTTTGTAAGAGAATGGATTACAATATTAGCTCCATGCTTAATAGGGTTTAATAAGGCTGGTGTTGCCACTGTATTATCTACAATAAAAGGAACTCTAGCTACTTTAGCATGCTCTGAAATAGCTTCTAAATCTAGAACGTCTAATTTTGGATTTCCAAGAGATTCTACAAAGAAAGCTCTTGTGTTTTCTTGAACTGCTTCAGCAAAACTATCAGGATTAGAGGCATCTACAAAAGATGTTGTAATTCCTAATCTTGGTAGGGTTACATTTAATAAATTGAAGGTTCCACCATATAAACTGCTTGAAGCTACGATGTGGTCACCAGATTTCAGTAAGGTTAACAAACCTGTGGCAATTGCTGCAGAACCTGAAGCAAAAACAACAGCTCCTGTACCACCTTCTAATGTAGCCAAGCGTTCTTGTAAAATTTGATTGGTTGGATTGTTTAAACGGGTATAAATAAACCCCAATTCTTTTAATGAAAAAAGATTAGCTGCATGCTCAGAATTGTTAAAAACATACGAAGATGTTTGATAAATAGGAACGGCTCTAGTTCCTGCTGTTTGCGTTACGTCATGCCCTGCATGTAATGCGTTTGTTGAAAATTTTTGTGTACTCATTTTTCTAGTTTGAATGATTAAATAATTATATTTAAAAGACAAAAAAACCAACTCTAAAAGAGCTGCTTATAAGAAAAATGTTAAAAAGAAATCATAGAAAATCACAGTAATGTAATTTTGCTTGAGTTATCTATCTTAAATGCCTTTTTACTCAAATAGTAAGTGGCATGAAGTAGAATTTAGCACCTTCTTTATTTTTGTTTAAAAAAACAAAGGGTTGCTAAGGTGTCAATGGGTCTAATCCCTCAACCTTTCTTGATAACAATATTCAGTAAGTATTTGAACTTTTGATGTGCAAATATTCAGTTAGAAAAGTTTAATATCCAACTATTACCTCGTTTTTTTTTTATTTTTATGTATTTGATAATTATTCCACTATAAAATTTAATTATTTATAAAAGTGCTTCCCATTTAAATGATTTATCTATGAAATAAATTTATAATTAAGTGCACATTACACATATAAAGTGTAAATTTGCCACATAATTGGAGGAAAAATTTGACTGATTGCAACCTCTTTGTACTGAAAATTTCAGGAAACAAAAAATGCTAAAGCAGTAATTCACTACTACTTTCATCGACCAATCAGACCAAATTTCTCAATAATTTAAAAGAGAAACTATGTCATATTTATTTACTTCAGAATCAGTATCAGAGGGGCATCCTGATAAGGTAGCAGATCAAATCTCTGACGCTTTAATTGATAATTTTTTAGCCTTTGATCCTGAATCTAAAGTAGCTTGCGAAACTATGGTTACCACCGGACAAGTTATCTTGGCTGGTGAAGTAAAATCTAAAACCTACTTAGACGTTCAGAAAATAGCTAGAGATGTGATCAATAAGATTGGCTACACTAAAAGCGAATATATGTTTGATGGAAGCTCTTGTGGAGTACTCTCTGCAATTCATGAACAATCACCAGATATCAATCGAGGAGTAGATAGAGCTTCAAAAGAAGAACAAGGTGCTGGAGATCAAGGAATGATGTTCGGTTATGCTACTGATGAAACTGAAAACTTTATGCCATTGGCATTGGAATTATCGCATAGATTACTAATTGAATTGGCTGAATTAAGAAGAGAAAACAACGAGATTAAATATCTACGCCCAGACGCAAAGTCTCAGGTAACTATTGAATATTCTGATGATAATAAACCTCAAAGAATTGATGCCATAGTACTCTCCACACAACATGACGATTTTCATGAAAGTGATGAAGTAATGTTAGCCAAAATTAAAGCTGATATTAAAACTATTTTAATCCCTAGAGTTGTTACTAAGTTACCAACTCATTTACAACAATTATTTACAGATCATATTACTTATCACATTAACCCAACGGGAACATTTGTGATTGGAGGGCCTCATGGAGATACAGGTTTAACAGGTAGAAAAATTATTGTAGATACCTACGGAGGAAAAGGAGCACATGGTGGTGGTGCATTTTCTGGAAAAGATCCCTCTAAAGTAGACAGATCTGGTGCTTATGCTACTAGACACATTGCAAAAAATCTGGTAGCTGCAGGACTGTGTAAAGAGGTATTAGTTCAAGTTTCCTATGCCATTGGCGTGGCTGAACCTACAAGTATTAATGTTGAAACTTATGGAACAGCTAACATCGATATGACTGACGGTGAAATAAGTAAAATAGTAGGAACTATTTTTGATATGCGTCCGTACTTTATAGAACAACGTTTAAAACTAAGAACACCCATTTACTCAGAAACTGCTGCATACGGTCATATGGGAAGGACCTCAGAAATTAAAACAGTTACTTTTTCTAATCCAATGGGAGAAACAGTGTCTCAAGAAGTAGAAACCTTTACATGGGAAAAATTAGATCATGTAGATAAAGTAAAGAAAGCTTTTAAACTTTAGGTTTTTCTATTTCAAGCTCAACTGCCGCTGATCTTTCATACGTTTCCAAGCAATTTTGTGACGTTTTTTATACAACCATAAACACCCTAAGTCTAATCCAAAGTAAAAGAAGCTAATTCCACTTGGCGGATTAGCACTTGGTAAAAAAGAGAAAAAATTAAACGCTGTACTTGGCCATTCCCAACAAAAAAAGTTGGTTCCAACAATTTC
>CALKFR010000105.1 GCA_938084555.1 uncultured Flavobacteriaceae bacterium
CACTCCTACAGCAGCCCCTCTAAAACCTTGAGATCCAGCATAGTATTGCTCGTTATTCTCAGTTATTAGTCCATTATTTTGTGGTTGTATAGCCATGTTATGTTAGTTTCTTTCGTTTTGTTTTTCTTGTTGTATTTCAGCTGATGCAGCTTGAATAATCATTGGATCTTTAATAACAACACCCGCATAAAGTAATATTTGAAGTATAACATTTGATTGTTCTGTTATATTTAACTCAAAGTCAACAGATGTAGTTGGATCCCAAACATAAGAAAAGCTAGGTCCTGTTGCTGTAAAATTCCATACAACATCAGCAGGTTTTCTTACATATGTAGCTTGAACGTTTCCATTTATTGTTTGAGGATATATTATTATTTGATTATTATTAAATATATAAACAGGAAAATAATCACTAGGTTTTGTTATTGTAGATAAATTAAGTAAAGCTAATTCATTTCTTTGAACAGGCTCAACGGCTTTATCATCTTTATATAAAACAGTACCTAGTTTATAAAAGTTCTGTGGATATAAAGTAATTCTTATAGTACTACCAGCGGCGATTGCGCCGGCAGTTAATTGTAATGCTCCACCAGTTATAGTAAAGTTAGTGTAAGGTAAACCAGCCGCACCTGTTGGTGTTTCTAGTGTAACAACTACAGTACTGTCTTCTACTTGAGCTTGTGTTATTGTTGTTAGTGTATATGATGTTGCATTTAAAACCGTTGCGAAAACTTGTGTTCCGCTTGCCGCACCTGAAGAAGATGGTGGGCTAAAAAAAGCTGGATTACTACCAACTGGTGCTGTATAGGCGCACGTACCTATTTCTTTAAAAGCGTCTAATTTTTCTTGCACGCTTTTATATCTATCAGCATATTCGCTGTCATTTTGTGGCACACGCATTTGTTGATTTATTGTTTCAAAATAACCATCAACAATTTCTAATTGAACTTGAGTTGCTAATTTGTTAAACTCGTTTGGAGTTAAATAGCCTCTTTGTTCTTTGTTAATTATTAACAAGACTGTTTTATAGACTTGATCTACGTTTATTGCCATTTTTTATTTTTATTATAATATTGGGCCCGAGTAAACGAGCCCTATATTAGTATTACATGTTATTTAAACTTTTTCTCGATAGATTTAAATATTTCTACACCTTCGTCTGTTTTGAAGAAAGCAGCCATAGCTGAATAAGGATTTTCATCAAAAGGAACAGTCATTAGTTTCTTTTTATTACTAGCCCACGTAAAAAATCTTTGATCTGGAGATAAACTAATTATACCAGCCTCTGAAGCTTTTATAGCAAAGTTTCTTAATTGTACATTTTCATCATTAACTAACTCTATAAATAGTTGTGGATTTGATCTAGCAAATATTAACAAATCTCTTTTAAGTTCTTTAGAACCCATCGTAGATACCTTAGATCCAATCTCAACCCTTAATATAGCCTCTGCCTGATCTATATCTATATCTTTAGCGTAAGTCATGGCAGCTACTTGTAATTCAAGTAAACCTAATTCGTCAGTTGCTTCTTGTACAGCGTTAAACTCGTCATAAGACTTTAATCTTGAAGGGTGATATAATGATAATAGTTTTTGTAAATTTTGTTTTTCTTTTGGAACAAATAAAACACCGTCTTGAAAGACAATGTGACCCAATGTTACCTCACCTTTTTGATCTTCTACAAAAGGAGAATCTTGGTTTGTTGCGTATCTTAATTCTTTTTGTTTACCTGATTCTTCATCAAAATAAAGAAGCGAGTGCTTTCTTGTATGTTTAGAAGGAATTGTAAACGTTAATGGTTCCATGTTATTTCTTAGAGTATATCTTCTATCTCTAATTTCCCAATTACTTGGTGTTTCTTTTTTCATAATATAATATAATTAAATAATTTATAAAAGTAATAATTACCCCCGTTAATATAACGAGGGTAAGAATTACATTAATTTTGGATTTTTATAATCCTTTGAACAATACAAAGTTGTTAGCAGCTTGTACAACTAAACATCTTTCAGATAGGAAGTTAACTTCCATAGCATCAAGATCAGATGTAAATGCACCACCAGCAGAACCAGTTAACCAAGACTTCATACGTCTGTCATCTCCTTGAGATGCTCTGTAACGCACGTGTAAGAATGGTCTTCTAATGTTTGTTCCTAAGATTTGATCATAAACTGTAGAAGTTCCAGCAGGAATTAATACACCTTCAATAGAAGAAGGTCCTACCATAGCACCTCTTGTAGAAGCATCATTTAGGTATTTCCAATCAGTCTTATAAAAGTCGTAAGATCCTCTACGGAATCCGCTAAACCCTAAGTTTAAAGCCATTTCTTCAGAATTTTCAAATAGTCCAAAAGCAGTACCTCCAGCGTATCCACCAGAAATAGAAGCTAACATATCATCAAAATCCAAAGCTGTTTGTCTTTGTAAAAATAACATATTTTCTTCAATTGCTCCTTGAGTATCTAAATTTTTCAAAATAGCATCAAATGCATCAATTCCAGCAGCAGCAGTAAATCCTGTTTGCACATTACCTCTTGCGGTAACAGCAGCAAAAAGACCTTGCGTACCATTTGCAGCAGCAATTGCTCCAGATCCAGCAGCAGCGATTTCACCTTCTACTAATGACATTTCTAAGTAATCTTCGAAACGTAATCTAGTTTCAGACTCAGCTTTTAAATACCATAAGTATCCAGAAGTTCCGTCTTCAGTAGCAACTTCAACCCAACCGATTTGTGCCATATCAGATCCATTTACAACGTATTTGTTTCTGATAATGATAGGTGAGTTAGAAAATTGAGTAAATTGTGGGTCAACACTAATGTAACCGTTAGATGCAGCACCTGCAACAGCAGTATTATTAGGAGTTAATGATCCTTTTGCATATTCAGAACCGTATACAAATACTTTAACTTGACCTACTAATCCAGCAGCAGCAATAGTTGCAGCCGTGTAAGGTAAAGCAGTAATTGATCCGACACCAGCAGCGCCTGGAGTAGAAGCACTAACGTAGCACTTTACTTCAGCTCCAAAGTCGTCCATTACCACAACAGTAGCTCCAACTGATATAACGTTTATTACGCTAGCAGGAGTTCCTATCCAGTTAATAACATTAGCACCAGCTAAAGTAAGATTGTCATAAGCAATGTGTAATCTATTTTGTTCAGACCAAATTACTTGATCAGAAGTCATTGGCATTTCAGCGCCAACCATTCTTAAAAAGCCAGATAACGTTCTGTTTCCATAACGCTCTACTTCTTGTTCGTATACTTCAGGTAGATATTGTTGTGCAAAATCTACGAAGTTAGCACCTGCAGCATTGTTCCATTGTAGGTAGTTGCTGTTTAATACTTCCTGTGCTTGAGATGGGACTAAATTCCCAAATTGAGGTTGTAAACTCATAATTTTTAAATTGTTTTAGTTAAATTTTTTTGTTTTAATTTTTAGTTTTGAAGAATCAGCACCACTTATTGCTTTAATTTTCATACCATTAACAAAAACACTTCCACTGTTATTACCACCTTCTTTTCTTGTTTCTGTAGTAATATTTTTAGACTTAGCTACAACGTCTTTAACAGCGTCTGCTTTGCCTTGTTCATAAAAGTGTTGAGCTATAGTATCTGCATTTCTAGCAGCATACATGGCTTTGTGATAACCTTTTGGATCTTTTAAACTACCGTCATCTGCTAAGAACTTCGTAACAAAATTTGTTAAGTCTAATTGATTTTCAACTACTTCGTTAGGGTTTTTAACACCATATCTAAAGCTTTTTTCTCCTAAATTAAAATCGAAACCTTCGAATTCTTTATTAAAAGTATCTTTAGTTATGCGCTCAAACTCTTCACGTTGTTTAAGTCTCACTTTTTCATCTTCATTATATCGGTTAAAAAAATCTACAGCTTTTTGTTGGTCTGGAGTAGAAGATGATTTCAACTTGATTTCATCATAATATTTATCTTTAAGACCATTTAAAAAAGTTTTAGCTTTTCCAACTTCTTCTTTATACGCAAGTTTCTTTTTTCTAATCTCGCGTTCTTCGTCTACTTGTTCGTCATATTTAAAATTATCTTCTAAAAGAAAATTAACTTCATCATACTCTAAATGTGGACGTGTATTTTTATAATATTCTCTAAGTAAAGTGGTATTATCAACATTTGAATAGTCAGCGTTTAACCTAACATAATCTTCAATAGTTGAACCAGGTACTTCTTGCATGAACGAAACTAACTTCTCAATGTTTTCAGGTAGTTTTTTACCTAACACTTCTTGATCTCTAATAGCTTCTTTTACCTCTGTTTTTACTTTTTTTATTTCTTCTTCGGATCTTGGTATTTCTTTAATAACATTTTCAGTGGCCCCTTTGTCTCCTTGTCCCACATCTTGCAGTTCCACCTTGGATCCCTCTTCGCGTAACACGCTTTCCTCTGAGCTTTGCTTTTGAATGGCATCTTCTTTGTTTTTTTGTGTTAAATCTACTTTAATAGGTTCTTCTTTTTTAATTGCAGCAAGATCCATTTTAATAGTTTCTTCTGGTACAATTAATTTTTTAGGCACTTTCTTTTTAACTTTAAAGTCACCTTCCTGTTTAACAGGTTTTTTTACTTCTGTTTCTTTTGACATAATATAATATAATTAAAAATTTATAATTCTTTATCTAGGATCAAACTGTTCTAATCCAAACCCTCCTAGTCCATCAAATCCTGCTGATTCAAAACTTTGAGGTAAAGTGTTGTTTTGTCTTTGGTTTATTAACTCAGACTCTTGTGTTCCTTGTTTTTCTATTCGATTATCTTTTCTATCTTCTATTTCTTGTTCTTTTTGTGTTTCTGCTTGTGCTTTTATTTGAGCTAATTTCATATTATAGCTAAATTCTTCAGCCATAAGCTCTTTTTTAACTTTAGCCTCTTGAAGCATTTTATTTATTTCAAACTGTATTTTTGCTTGCTCAATTTGTATTGTTGTTTCAGCTAAAGCCTGTTGCTTTTGCATTTCAGCTTCTATAGCTTGTTGAGCTGCTTGTGAGTTTGCCTGCGCTTGAGCCTGTATGTTTGCTTGTTGATTAGCCTGATCTCTCGCAGCTTTCTTTTTACGACTTTGTTTTAATAAAGCGTTTGCTAATTTTATATTTTTAACTTGACGAATATCAATAGCATCATCTAAATCAATACCACCAGATGCTAATGCGGTTTGAATATTTTGCTCTAATTGAGCTTTCATTTCATCGTCTGGTTCTAATTCTAAATATATACCAAAGTCTTGTAATGTTTTTTCCTGTAATTCCTCTAAAGTACCAGTGTTATAAGATGATATAGAGTCTATTAATGCAGCTCTAGTTAAAGGATAATCTAAGGCATCTGCTATTCTCAACGCTATATTTTCGCATGTTCTTAATGTTAGGTATAAACCACCTTGCATTACATGTCTTAACGCTGTATTTGAGTTTGCAGCTGCCATTTTTTGTAAACCAACTAAAGCATGTGCGTCAGGAGTACTAGCGTCAGTAGCTTCGTTTAACCCGGTTACATCTCTAATCATTTGTAAGTAATACTGATAAGTTTGTATTAAAGATCCTATTTTAGCATTACCAGAAGAAGTTTGAAGTTCTTGAATAGGAACTTTGCCTCTATTCAAATCACCATCTTGTGTCATGGACCTACCTACTATACTACCAGTTTGAAAATACATGTTAAGTGCTTCCTGCGCATTATAGTTTGTGCCATTACCTAAATCAACTTCAGCTAAACCATCTACATCAACAAAAACACCATCAGGAACCATTCTAGACAAAACTTGTTGTAGTTTTAAATGTGTTAATTGAATCATATCAGCAAAACCAGTTATTCTACTAACTGTTGATTCTATCATGCCCTTATACATTCTAGGAGCACATATAGAGTAATTCATGTTAACTTTTGTTACGTTAGAATTTGGCCTTGTCATATTTTCTGACATTTTCCACTCTAACATCATCTCATGACCTAATATTTTAGCGCCAGTATATAAAACCTCTATAGCTCTTCCAACTCTTTCAAAGTTATCACTTTCAGGCGGATTAAACGTATCGGGTTTTTCTAATGCTTTTTCTAATCCTTGATCTGTTTGTTTTATTTTAAATACTTGATTAGTATATGTTTTGTATTCAAAATATAAAACTTGAACTTGATTATAAGAATCTTGTTGTGCATAGAAGTTTCTAGTATAATTTGCATCACCAGGAAACTGTTTTTTTAATTCTACTAAACTAATAGATTTTACTTCTCCGGCATAATATATGTCTTCAAAGTTTGGATCTTCTGTATATGAATAAACTAAATTAGCAGGGTCTACATAATTTAATGTAACACCATTTGATAAGTTAAAATCTGTTTTTACAGCACCTATACCTATTATAGTTAAATCAGCTATTAATCTTCTTTTTATTAATTCATATTTATTAGCCGCTAAAACATTTTCTATAGCTTCTTCTTCTGCAATTTCTATAGATTGTTTGTAAGACAATTGCATGTGAAGATCTAATTCGTCTTGAGATTCAGGTATGTTATTAGGATCGTTGCTATTAAAAAAATCCATACCAGTAGCTTCATTTGTAGCTTGAATTATTTCTTTAGCATACATATCTTTCATTATAGCATCAGCATACTTTGTTCTTTGCTTTAAAGACTCAGGATCTTGCGCGTAAGCTTTTATATCAAAAATTTTTTGAGACATACCGTTTACTATTATATCTACAAATTTAGGTATAATAGGAACTGGTTTCCAGTCTAAATTTAAATAAGATAAATCACCATTAATAGATAATTCATCTTTATATTTTTGAACAGATTGTTCACCTCTAGCGTATAATCTTAGTCTATGAAAATTTAACCAACTATTTTGGTATCTATTTCCCATGCCACCCCTGTCTCCAGAAAACCATTCGCCTTCTATTGCGCGACCTACGGCGTAACCGTATTCGTAACCTTGCTTCTCTTCGTCTGATACTACTTGACTTGGAAATGAACCTACGTAATTAGTATATGTCATTTATTGTATTATTTGTGAACTATATCCTTCGTTATTATATTTTTTAAAACCTAGTGGTTTTACTTCTAATTTTCTTTTAAAAACAGGATTATATTTGTTTTTATTACAAGCCATTACTGCTAACCCAGAACTAATAGAGGCATCATGTTTTGTTCTATTATTAATATCAAATCTAGCCCAATCATTTAGTGTTCTTTGAAAGTACATATTTCCATAAGATTCACCTAAATTACCAACATGTGTTTCTATGTATGACTCTATAGCGGCAGCGTGTGCTTGTTTTATATCTTCGCTTGAATTAGGTATTCCACCTATTTCTCTTTCTGTAACAGACAATTTAGTAATGGATTTATCTGGTCTATTCATTGAATACCCTCTATAACCTCTACGTTTAAAATAATAAAGCAGTCTAGGTTTATTGTTTTCAGCTAATATTGGCATACCATAAAATATACATGCCATAAGCACATCTTCAAAAAACATTTCTGCCGTCTGTGGTCTAGCTATATATTCTAAAAAAAACATATTAGGTGGTGCGTTTTCCATAGAAAACTTAGTTAAACCGTGTAGTGAACCATTTGATCCACGAGAATCAACAGTACCTGATATATCATAACTATCACAACCAAAAGCACCCATGTGATCGTTTGCTGGGTACTTTAATCCATTTTTCATTATTAAACGGTTCTGAAGATTTAACTCAGGTACCCAAGAAATTTTAAATCTACCATTTTCATTTGGTACAAATAAAACGCCATTTGGATTATCTTTTACACCACCGTGCCAATTAAAAGAACCTGTTGTTATTAACGATTCACTTTTGCAGTCTTCATTAAAATCAACTTGTTCATATATTTTTGTTAAATTAAATATTGATTGTTTTGCTTCGTCTCTAAAAGCGTGTTGTTCAGTTCTTGGAAATTGTCTATAAAATTCATTTAAACCGTCTTGATCTTTTTTTAAACCATTAACTTCATTTTGCCAATATTCAATTACTCCTATTTTTATCTCTTGCCCGTGAGGTCCAAAGGTTTTTTTATTTGGAGTTTCGAAGACAGGTAATCCATGAGAATCAATGTATCCTTCGTAGTTCCATTCCATAGGTATGAACAAAGAATAGAGTCCTGAGCGAGTCTGTCCATTGGCGTTTCTTTCTTTAATATCTGAATCATAGTATAATTTTTTAAAATTATCACCACCTTTATCTAATGCGTTTGATGTTGAACCCATCATGCATTTACCTATTATCTTACTACCTAATCTAAGTGTTGTTTTTGTAACGCGCCAATTATTTAATATATTGTTTGGTCTTTCCCATTTACCCGATTCATCATGAACGAGGAGTTTGAGCTTTTCACCATCGTAGGAGTTATCACCGGTGTTTTTCCAGTCGATTGTGGTGTCCAAACCGGTAATTTCTTTAAGAGTTTGATTGGAGTCAAGTTTTCTACGGGTAAACTTGGATGCTGGTACTCTGTAGGCAAGTTCGGTTTTTGGACGGTCCATACCGTCTTGGATTGGTTTAAAGAAAAATGGATAATTAACGGATATTGGTACAACCTTATCTGTGAACATCTTTTTAGCATCGGGGCCAGATTTGGACAAAATCCCAAACCGTGAATCCGTTGAAATGGTCGCCATGTTGACGGTTTCGCCAGAGGCCATGAATGAAAATCCGGAACGCCTGTTTTTGAGATAGCACATACCATAACACCTGTAGTCTGCTCTGCAAGCTTCCCAGAAAATGTAGAATAATCTATTTGATTCCCTAAAGTCTGGTTGCCCAACATCAATTTTGGACCACTGCAGGTACATATAGTGAGTACCAGTAATGTAAGTAGCCACGTTTTTATTATAGAACCAAAAGCCTTGTTCTCTTCTATTAAATTCTTTATCAATGTAATCATACCATTCTTCTTTAAATTCTATTGGATATTCTTCCCAATCAAAAACAGATTTGATTTTTTTTAATTGCTTAGGATACTCTGTGTGACTCCATTTGTTTTCTTTAAACTCTACTATATCATTTTGTTTAGGTAAAGCTATTTTTAAGTTCTGTATTTCATATACTTCGCCTATTTCACC